>NZ_MWQH01000009.1 GCF_002210295.1 Fibrobacter sp. UWB5
CGCCAGAAGGCTTCTTTAGAACCACCAGCCTAGCTGGTGGTTTTCGTTCTTACAATAAAAAAAGTCTCCGCTTTGGCGGAGGCTTTTTTATTCTTCGTACATTTTTTCGATTTCGTCGGAGTAGCGGGCTTCGGCAATGGCACGCCTTATTTTCAGGGTTGGCGTCAACAGGCCCGACTCAACGGTAAGTTCATCGCCCACCAAGGTCCACTTGCGGATTTGTTCCCAATGATTCAATTTGCTGTTCACGCGTTCGACATGGCGATTGATCGATTCAAAAATACGCTTGGATTTCAAGGCTTTTTCGACACTGAAATCCTTACCGGTTCGTTGCAAGAATCGTTTTGCGTTCACCGGATTCAAGAAAATGAGAGCCGAAGCAAACTTGCGGTCATTCGCAATCACGAGCGCCTGTTCCACCAGAATGTGGCGGCCCAGTTCCAGCTCAATCGGGTTCGGACTCACGTACTTGCCCGTACTCGTTTTCAAAAGTTCCTTCAAGCGTCCCGTCAAATACAAGTAGCCGTCACGGTCAAAATAGCCTTGGTCCCCCGTTTTAAAGAAGCCGTCATCGGTAAAGATATCCGAGTTCAAATCAGGCCTGTTGCGGTATCCCTTGAACACGCTTTCGCCTTTGACAAGGACCTCGCTATGCTCGCCAATTTTCACCTGCAAATGCGTCAGCGGAAGCCCGACACTTCCCGGTCGCGCCATTCCGAACTTATTCACGCTCACCACCGGCGAACATTCCGTAAGCCCGTAACCTTCGGTCACGTTAATGCCCACGTTCAGCAAGAACCTGCAAATTGACTTGTTCAAGGCTCCCCCGCCCGAAATCACCGTGCGGAATTTACCGCCCATGGCCTCGCGCATTCTACGGTAAACAAGCTTGTCGTAGAAACTCGCAAAAATCCCGCGCTTTTCAAGAGGGTTATGCCTTTTGGCGTAAGCAATCGCATGCTCGTATACAAACTTCTGAATGCCGTGAATCTTCTCGCCGGCCACGGTCATGCTTTCGTAAAGTCGTTCCAGAACGCGCGGCACCACCGTCATGACCGTCGGACGAATTTCGCGAATAATTTCGGCGGTATGGCGCGGCGAGTCGGCAAAGTAGACCTTGATTCCGCACAAAGTATAAAAATAAACCGTCATGCGTTCAAAGGCATGCGCCACAGGCAGTATGACCAAGCCGCGGTCCGACTCCCGGTTCAAGCGCAAAAAATCGCGCTTGATGACCTGGATTTGCGAAAGCATGTTGCGGTGCGTCAGTTCAACGCCCTTCGGGATTCCCGTAGAACCGCTCGTATACAGGATCGAGAACACATCGTCCGGATTCAGGGAATGCATCTGCTGGTTCAGCCAATGCGAAGATTCCGGATCGCGCGACAGCATCTCGCCTTCTTTGACAAGGTCTTCCCAGTACACCCCGTTTGCCGGCAGTTCCGAATGCTTATCAATACAGATGACCACATTAAATCGCGGCATCAAGGCGCCAATGGCAGGTTCCAAGTCCGAAAGCTTGTTCAGCACGAGCACCTGCACCGAAGCGTCATCGCACTGGTAGTTAAAATTCTCGGCCGAAATATTCGGGAAAAGGGGCACCACCTTCGCCTGGTTCAACTGCGTTGCCACATCGGCCATAATCCATTCGGGGCAGCTTTCGGCCACAATGCCTATACTTTTACCCGCCACAAGTCCACGGGCCCTAAAGGCAAGCGCCAGGTATTGGGTTTCTCGGCGAAGGCGTCGGCCGGTAAAATTGATCCATTTCCCGTGTTTACGATGGGACCACCCTGCGAAATTTTCTCTATCGCAGTTTGCAAAAAACAGATGCGCAAGCGATGTGTATTGCAGCGGTTCCATACAAAATACCCTGTCCCTATCGACTAAAATACATTTATTACACGGATTTTTTCTGTTATTTTTATCACAAATCCGCTTTTTTTCTTTATATTTGTGCTATAAGGTTAGTTTATCTGTTTGAATCAAAGGAATGATATGTTCAAAAAGATTCTTGATAAATACAACGGCGTTAAGCTGAACTACCGAATCTGTATTGCCATCGTCATTGGCACACTCCTCGGAATCCTACTCCCCGGACAAAAATGGATCGGCGAACTGGGCGTCCTGTTCGTAGGCGCCATGAAGGGTATCGCCCCGATTCTCGTGTTCGTATTGATTGTGAACTCGCTTTCTGCAGGCAAGACCTCCCTTGACCGACGCTTCGGAAAGGCGTTCGCCTATTACATGGTCAGTACCGTATTAGCCGCCATTGTCGCTGTCGGAGCAAGCTTCTTGTTCCCGCAGAATCTGCAACTGGCACAAGAAGCAACCACCTCCGCCACCTTGCCCAAAGGCATCGGCGAAATCCTGAACAACTTGCTCGTCCGTGCGGTTTCGAACCCCTTCGAAGCCATTACCGAAGCCAATTACATCGGTATTCTCGTATGGTCCATCATCTTCGGTTTCGCCATCAAGATTCACGCCAGCGATTCTACCAAGGAACTTCTGCAAGACATTACCAAGTCCGTCACGGCCATTGTCCACTGGCTCATTAATTTGGCTCCTCTCGGTATCATCGGCCTAATTCATTCTTCCATTGCCACCAACGGTATCGGGATTTTCAAGACCTACGGCATGCTGATAGCCCTCCTTGCCGGCGCCATGATCTTCACCACCTTCATTATCGCACCGCTGGTCGTCAGTTTCGCCATCAAGCAAGACCCCTACCCGCTCGTGATTTACTGCTTAAAGGAAAGCGGCATTACCGCCCTCTTTACGCGAAGCTCGGCAGCCAACATTCCCGTGAACATGGATGTCTGCGAAAAGCTCAAGCTCGACCGTGAATTCTATTCAGTTTCGATTCCGCTGGGGGCGACCATCAACATGAACGGAGCCGCCATCACGATTGCCATTATGACCTTGGCCGCCGCCAATACGCTCGGCATTTCGGTCAGTTTCCCGACCGCCCTGATGCTTTGCATCATCGCCAGTATCGGTGCTTGCGGTGCAAGCGGTATTGCAGGCGGTTCCCTGTTCCTGATTCCTATGGCCTGCTCCTTCCTCGGCATTTCAAACGATGTCGCCATGCAGGTCGTTGCAGTCGGATTTATCATTGGTGCTGTCCAGGATAGCCTTGAAACCGCCCTCAACTCTTCGACCGACGTGATGTACACCGCCGCGGCCGAATACAGCGGATGGGTCGCCGAAGGCAAACACCTGCCCCGCCGTTTCCGCTAAAAAGGGCTGTTATTCCAAATTGGAATAAATTTTTCTGTTACAATTAGAATTAGGACGTTCGCTTTTTGAAAAAATAGGTTATCTTCTTTTCTAGGTGAAAACAATGTCAGCGTACAAAAGACCTATCCATAGAAGCCTTGTTCTTGGAAGCGCGGTATTTATCGCGTTCATGTGTTTTTTGCTTTCGATTCAGGCTTACCTCACCTATTCGAAGTCGATGTTCGAGCGCTACGACGACAAGCTTGACGACATTCTGAACTACGTCACAAAACAGACAGACTTAGACGATCTCTACGAATGTGTCATCAAGGGCGAAAAGAGCGAAAAATACAATCAACTTCAAGAATTGCTCAATGGCATGGTAGACGATTTCCAGTTGTTCTACCTTTACTCCGTTTTTGTCCGCGACAAGCTGATGGTCAACATCTGCTCGGCGACTAGTGCCAAAGAACGAGCCAAAGGCGAAGTGGACATGCCCCTGCTCGAAACGAGCGATGCCTACCCGGAAGAAGAGCTCCATAAATTTTCCGAAGCAATCGCCAAAGATGAAATCTCGTATTTCGAAGAGAATTCCGAATGGGGTTACGCCTACACGGCCTGTAAGCCGCTCGTCAGTTCTACAGGCGTCCACTATGGTCTTCTCTGTGCCGACCTTTCTATCAACGAGCTCCACAAAACCGTTCACGATTACGTTCTTTACAACGTGATCCTGTCTTTGTGCCTAGGTCTGTTATTCGCCCTTATCTTGATTATCTGGCTACGCCATAACGTAACGGGCCCGATTCTCGCACTTGAAAAAAGCGCCCGCCGGTTCGCCGAAAAGAGTCGCGGCAAAAAGAAAGATCCCAAGAACCTCGTTTTCGACGCACCCGACATTAATACCCATAACGAAGTCGAATCGCTCTCGATTGCTATCGCCCAGATGTCCAAGGACTTGAAGACTTATGTCGAAGACATCCTGGAAGCCGAAGAAACGGTAAAGACGGCCCAAGAAGAAGCGGCCACCATGACCATGCTCGCCTACAAGGATGCGCTGACGCATGTGGGTTCAAGGATCGCCTACGACAATGCGGCTAGGACGCTTGAAAAAGACTTGAAGGAAAGGCTCGTCTCTGAATTTGGCATTCTCATGATCGACTTGAACGATCTGAAGGTAATCAACGACAGCTATGGTCACGCAAACGGCAACCTCTACATTGCAGGGGCATGCCATATCATCTGTACTATCTTCAGACACTCTCCGGTGTTCCGCATCGGCGGTGACGAATTCATCGTCATCCTCAAGAACAGCGACTACGAACAACGCCACGAACTCATTGAAGCCGCCAACCAGAAATTCTATGAAACCGAAAACGATGTATCCAGGGAACCCTGGGATCGTTACTCGGTCGCAATCGGCTTGGGTGAATACAAGAGCGGCGACACCGTAGATTCCGTGAGCAAGCGCGCCGACGAAGACATGTACCAGAACAAGCAGAAGATGAAGAAAGCTAGAACCTAGTTCGGATTTCTATATTTACATCTGTGCTTGATGTATTGAATCTCAATTTTTCCTTCTACGACTGGCTGTTGATTTTCATGGTCACGGCGCTCGGAACCCTGAGTGCCTATTTGAAGGATCCGCAACTTAAAGCGGTCACGGCCACCATTCCCATTCCTTGCGGTTTTGCCTACATTGCGGTTGGGCTCCCGATGGGGACGGCGAACGCGATTTCGGGATTCATGTGCTTTCTGTATGTGCATATCGTGCGCATTCTCCACTACAAGGTCAAGATTCCGATTGTCCCAAGCATTATCGCGGGGCTCGCCTTCTTTGTAGCGCTCGGCACATTCCTGATGCCGCGCATTCCCGATAACGACGCCTGGTTCTTGGGCGCTTGCGCTTTTGACTTTGTCGTAGGCGTAGTCATGTTCCAGAAGCAGAGCTACAAATCCGGCGTGCGCTACAAGACTCCGCTCCCCATCTACATCAAGGCGCCCGCCATTGCGGGCGTTGTTTCGGGACTCATGCTCATCAAGCGCCTGATGGGCGGATTCTGCACGAGTTTCCCGATGATGAATTCCATCGTGAGCTACGAGAGCCGCTATTCGCTGGGCGACCAGTGCAGGCAACTTCCGCTGTTCCTGATTGCGGGGCCGCTCATGTTCATCGAAATGCGCTATATCGAAATCGGTCTCGGACTCAACCACTGGATTGTGCTGTTGTGCGGCTACATCCTGTTTGCCTCCATCTACTGGCCACTGAACAAGGAACTCAAGCGCCGTAACGAGCGCGCCGAAAAGGCGTATAGTAGTAGAGGTTAGTTGGTAGAACTTAGTTGGTAGAGCTTAGAGAGAAGAGAGTGTTCTAAGTTCTAAGTTCTAAGTTCTAAGTTCTAAGTTCTAAGTTCTAAGTTCTAAAATTTACATTCTGCATAGCATAATTATTGTATATTAATGGCATGAAAAGACAATTTTTATTCGCCTTAGCAACGGCGGCAGCCCTTTCTGCCGTTTCGTTTACAGCATGTTCTTCTGATTCTTCCAGCTCGCCCGCGACTCCGGAAATTTCCCCGACGGATCCGACGCAGACGACTGACCCGGCCCAGACGCCGACAGATCCGACCCAAAATCCTACGGATCCTGCAGTCCAACAGAATCCTGCTGACACGAGTTCCGCCGTCACGCCTCAGCCCACGGACCCGGCCGACACGACTGCTACGCCCACCGATACTACCACGAGCCAGGCTCCCGGAATCCAGGATACCTCGGCAACGGCCCCGGTGAAAGACGAATGCGAAGGAGTTTCCCCGCAGCCGATCGTATTCCCGATGAACGAGTTCACGGATGTGGGCGAAGTCTACCAGAATATCCAGTGCAACGAAAAGGTCGTGTTCCTGGTACGTCACGGTGAACGCGAAGCCGGTATCGGTTCCGAATCCCCGTTGACCGAAGACGGCGCCATCGAAGCCCAAGAAATGGGCGCCAAACTGGTGGGACCCACCGAATTTAAGTTTATCCATTCCGGATTCGTGCGCACTTACCAGACCGCATTGAACATTGCAATCGGTCGCGGTCAGTCACAGATGCTGCCGGATTCCTCCGTGGTGAATTTCGCAGCCGATACCATCAAGCAACTGGCCGATGGCTGGTACATGAAGGACAAGGAATTGCGCGATACCGTCATGAAGAGGGATTCTATCAAGAACGTGAACGTCATTTACGCGGCCTGGGTCTACGAAGGTCAATACGCCGACGTGTTCTACGACTTGGAAGAACGCAGCAACGAACTCTTGAACACCTACGTGATCAAGGATTACGCCGAAATGCCCAAGTACACGGTAATAGCCTCCCACGACCAGGTTCTGATGCCTCTGACCGTATTTGCCACGCAAAAGCAGATCGACCTCAAGCTGCACGAACCGACCTCCCGTAAGTGGCTCAGCTACCTCGCCGGTGTCGCAGTCATTATCAACGACAAGAACGAGGTGCGCTACGTACCTATCAAGGGTGGTTCTTCGGGCACAATTTAAGGCTTTTCAGGCCCTCCGGACCTGTTGAGAAGTCATAAACATATTTATGGATACAAAGCGGCTTTTTAAGCCGCTTTTTTCGTTATTTAGGTATTTTCAATAGCGAAATAAAAAAATGGAGATGGTATGCTTGGTAAAATAAAGGTTTTGACAGTCGCTTTGGGCGTGGGAATGCTCGCGACTGCGGCAAATGCCGAAAAATACAACTGGGGAAACGTCCGTTTTGACGGCGGTGGATTCGTTTCTGCCGTGATTTTCCACCCCAAGGCCGAAAATCTGCTTTACGCCCGCACTGACGTGGGCGGCATTTATCGTTTTGACTTTGAAAAGAAGACCTGGATCCCGTTGATGGACTGGATAGACCAGAATGACGTGGGTCTCTACGGAACCGAAGCCTTCGCTCTCGACCCGAACGACCCCATGCGCATTTATGTGCTTGCAGGAACGGGCTACTTTAGCAAGGGCCGCACCGCCGTGCTCCGTAGCGAAAACTACGGCGAATCCTGGGACACGACCTATGTGGAAATGCTCGCCCACGGTAACGGCATGGGCCGCCAGACCGGCGAAAAGCTGGCCGTAGACCCGAACATGGGCAATATCGTTCTTTGCGGCAGCCGCACCAAGGGCGTGTACAAGAGTACCGACTACGGTAAGACCTGGACCAGCCTTTACAAGGTCGCCCTTTCGAGCGCCACCGAATCTAGCCTGAACGGCGTGAACGGCGTCAGCTTCGTAATGTTTGACCCGGCTCAGGGCAAACTTGCCGACGGAAGCACCGCCACAATCTACATCGGCACTTCTGAAACCAAGGACAACCTGCAGGTGAGCCACGACGGCGGCGCCACTTGGGAAGTCGTCAAGGGAGTCCCCACCGGACTCATGCCCCACCGCGCCAAGATTGTCGATGGCGACATGTACGTGACCTTTGCTGACGGCCCCGGCCCCTACAACATTGCCAGTGGCGGATTCTACAAGTATAATATTGCCGGCGGCACTTGGACCGACCTGACCCCCAGCGATTCCGTGGAACACGAAGGCAGCACCACCAAGAGCTATGAAAAAGACAAGAGCTCATACGGCGGCGTGGCCATCGACCCTAAGGACAAGAACCACATCGTGATTTCGACCCTCGGCAAGTACACTGGACGCCATGTAACGATCGACGAAAAGGACAACTACGGCGACCGCATTTACACCACGACCGACGGCGGCAAGACCTGGATTCACGGCCAGCATTACAACGACATTCCGAACATCGATGCCAACGGTACCGCCTGGATTCCGGGCAACGCCATCCACTGGGCAGGATCTCTTGAAATCAACCCGTTCAACAACAAGCAGGCATGGGTCACCAGCGGTAACGGCATCTTTATGACCGAAGACATTTCGGCCAAGGTTCCCGTATGGAAGTTCATGTCGAAGGGTATCGAAGAAACGGTTCCGCTCGACATCGTGAGCATTCCGGGCGGTCCGCTCGTCACCGCCATCGGTGACTACGACGGCGCCGCTTATTCCAACATCAATTCCAGCACCAAGCGCCATACCCCGATTATCGGCACCACCGAAAGCATGGGCTACGCCCCGCTGACTGGAAGCCTTTTGCGTACGGGCGTGATTACCGTATATGGCCAGTACGACTCCCAGAACTTCAATGTGATGTACCGCTCCGACGACATGGGCGCCACCTGGGACAGCGTGAAGACGACTCTCAAGGGTCCCAAGGGCTTGGTCGTGCTCTCTGCCGACGGCAAGGTGATGCTACACCGCCCCGACCAGGGCGCCACCGTTTACCGCTCTGCCGACAATGGCGCCACTTGGACCGCTGTTGAAACCGGCACCCAGACGAACTATTCCCGCATTGTCGCTGACCCCGTGAACCCAGACGTGTTCTACGTGATGGGCGGCATGGGCTCGCTTTACAAGTCGACCGACGGCGGCAAGACCTTTGCTGAATCCGAAGCACGCCTGCAGAACGAACAGGAAGGAGTTTACTACAACGGTGGCGGACTCATCCGTACCGTTCCGGGCAAAGAAGGCCACCTGTGGGTTCCTGTGGACCAGGCCCAAGTCTGGCTCCCCAAGGGCTTTAGCGAAAACGGCCTCGCCTACTCCGAAAACGGCGGCAAGAGCTGGAACCACTGCGAAGGTGCATCTACCGCCATCGCCGTCGGTATCGGCAAGGCCAAGGAAGGCAGCGACTACGAAACCATCTTTATCTGGGGTGCAGCCAAGTCCGGCGACCCGATCGGCATTTACCGCAGCACCGACAAGTGCAAGACCTTTGAACGCGTGAATGATGACATGCACCAGTTCGGCGGCCCGGGCAACGGCAACTTCGTGCAGGGCGACATGAACACCTTCGGTGTCGTGTACATGAGCACAGTCGGCCGCGGCACCATCGTAGGCGCCCCCGAAGGCACCGAATTCATTACCAAGCTTAACCGCGTGAACATTACGGCTAGCACCTTCATGCAGCTCGAAAAGCGCAACCTGCACGTGAGCGCCCCGGCCGGCAGCAAGATCGAAATCTATGCCGCCAACGGCAAGCTCGCCTTGAGCTCCAGCCTCGAAAGCGAAAACGTGGTCAGCCTGAACAAGCTGCCCGTGGGCAAGTACATGGCTCGCCTGAAGGGCGCTAACGGCAAAGTTCTCAACCAGAAGACGATCACGCTTCGATAAAAAGATTCTCCATAAATCCAAATACACACAAAAATCCCCGGCAATTTATTGTCGGGGATTTTTGCATTTCAATTCGTTTTACAGGCTAAAACCTGCAAAAAAACTACTGTGCGCTAATGGTATAGACTTCCGTTGCGTTAGTCTTGATACTCACTTCGTCGGTCGCATTTTCCATAAGCCAGAGAGAGCCCGCACCAAAAGTCATTTTGACCGTGGCGGCATCCATAGTGATAACCGGAGCGACTTCAGTACGGGTCTTGAACAAGGCCGTGCTCATGGAATGGAGCTTGACGACATTGCCCTCAACCTTCCAATCGCCATAAACCGGATAATCAAGCGGATTCAGGAGGGGGCTGTTGCCGAGATTTGCCGTGGGCAGGTCAAATTCGAACTTGCCGTCATCGGTAAAGATCAACTTGCCGGGACCTGCGGCATAATCAAAATTAGGGATAATTTCGTTGTTGTTAGCCGCATTGGCAATGCCTACCAAGGACCAGGAACCCACCAGGCATTCGGGGGTCAAGCCCTTGGAGCATTCTTCAGCCTTGGACGGCTTAGGGTCGCTGGAAGAATCACCGCAAGCAGCAAGAGTTGCCAAAGCAAAGGCGGCAGCAAACGGAACCAAATACATCTTTTTCATAGAATTTCCTCGTTTTTCCTTGAATATAAGTAATTCTTGTTGTAAAAATCAACAACATATTAAAGTTTACAATTATTATGGATCCATAATAATGGGTTATTTTTAGGTTGAGGGAAATTTTTCCCCCGTTGTTTGGAGTATATTATGAAAAAAATTCTTCTCGGAGCAGCATTCGCAATGGCTCTTTCTCAAGTAAACGCCGCACCGGACCCGAATTTCCATATTTACTTGGCCTTTGGCCAGTCCAATATGGAAGGCCAGGGCGATATCGGACAACAAGACAAGTCTGTCGACGACCGATTCCAGGTTCTCTGGGCTTCCGATAATGGTTCTTGCTCGGGCAAGAGCAAGGGCAAATGGTCGACTGCCGTGCCTCCACTGGCGCACTGTCAAGGAGCGAAGCTTGGCCCCACGGACTACTTCGGCCGTACCATGGTCGAAAAAACGGATCCCCAGATTAAGGTGGGCGTCATCGTGGTGGCTGTTGCAGGATGCAGCATCAAGCTGTTCGACAAGGACCAATACAGAAGCTACGCCCAGGGTCAGCAGAGCTGGATGACCCAGCGTATTAACGATTATGGTGGAAACCCCTACGGCCGCTTGATCGAAATGGCCAAGAAGGCTCAGGAAGACGGCGTTATCAAGGGCATTATCTTCCACCAAGGTGAAACGGACGCCGGTGACGGTAGCTGGCCTTCCAAAGTCAAGGGTGTCTACGACAACATCATCAAGGACCTGGGTCTCGGCAATGACATTCCGTTCCTTGCGGGCGAAGTGCTGCGCAGCGGTAGCAGTGCCGGCGCGAACAACAACATCGCGAAGCTCCCGCAGCAGTCCAAGAACTTCTACGTGGTGTCTTCCGAAGGCTTCAACCAGGCTTTGGGCGACGGCCAGAACGTGCACTTCACCTCGCAGGAATACCGCGACTTCGGTAAGCGTTACGCCGAAAAGATGATCGAGGTCCTGGGCGACAAGCTCAAACCCGCCGCAACCGCCGAATCCAGCAGCAGCGAAGTCGCCTCCAGCTCTAGCGAAGCAAAGTCAAGTTCCAGCCATAGCCATCACGGAGTTTCTTCTTCGTCAGAGGCAGGCTCGTCGCCGGAATCGTCGTCGGATGCTGGCGTGGGAATTGCGCAGGTAAACCACTTTGCAGGCGGGGCGCTTACGGTGAACAAAGCCGGCAATGTGCAGTTGAGCCTTGCCAAGGCAACGCAGCTGACCGTCAAGATTTACTCTAGCCTCGGCAAGGAAGTGCTGGATTTGAGCGGCAACTACGCCGGAACCAACACTTTGATGCTTGAGGGCAGACTCCCGGCCGGGCGCTACGTAGTAAGTGCCCAGGGCGAGGGGTTCAAGGCCACTAAGGCTGTAATGGTAAAATAGCGACGACCGTCAGGTGGTCGCCCTGCACTTGAAACTTGATTTCGAAGTCGGCAAACCGGAAGCCGTAAACCCGGTCGGCGGACCTCTGGTACGCGGGCCGCGGGTCTTCGGAAAGCAGCTCTACTAGAGCTGCTTTTTTTTCTGCAGGGAATTGTTCGTCAAGCGCAGCTTGCACTTCGGGCGCGAAACTGACCTCAAGCTTGTTGAAGCGCACGGCCTCGGCAAAGCCGCCGGCCGCCTCGGGCACGGAATCCGCATAAGGCAAATAGGGCTTGATGTCTACGATAGGCGTGCCGTCCATCAGGTCAGCGCCGCTCACCTCGATGGAGGGAGCATTCTCCCCCGTCAGGTTGATTTTCTCGATTTTCACGCAACTCATGGCGATCGGATTCGGCCTAAAGCTGCTGCGGGTCGCAAACACGCCGAGCCTCGTATTGCCTCCAAGACGGGGCGGGCGAACGGTCGGCTTCCAGGTGTCGCGCACGTTTTCCGAGAAAATCCACAGGAGCCACAAGTGACTAAAGCCTTCCAGCCCACGCAAAGCGTCGGCAATCCGAAATTCCGGCTCAAAGACAATTGTAGAGCGCAAATTCTTCAAAAGCCCGCTCTGCCGCGGGATCCCGAACTTATCCGGAAAATCGCTCTGAATCCTCGCAATCACTTTTATGTTCAATTCATTTATTTCTTTCACAAGAGAATATATAGCAATAATATAAAACTTAGATTGTCACTCGGATTGTCACACGAATTCGAAATGCCTAACGGCATTTCAAAAAATAATAGATCAAAAAAACAGATTTTGCGTTAGCAAAATCGAATCAGTGGGACAAATTAACGTGATTCCTGAATAATAAACAAATTTTGCGTTAGCAAAATCAAATCTGTGTGGCACTATTTTGAAAGCTACAATATTTTAGCTATCTTTTTTGCATATAAAAAAGGAGTTAAAAAATGGTCTTAACCGTTTTCATTTTATACCTCTTAATGATGCTTGGCATCGGCTTTTACTTCTCTAAAAAAGCAAACAGCCTGAATGCCTACTACCTCGGTAACCGCGGCATGAACAAGTGGGTCGTGGCCATGTCCGCACAGGCCTCCGACATGAGCGGCTGGCTTTTGATGGGCCTCCCGGGCGCTATCTTCGTGAGCGGGTTTTCCGAAGCGTGGATCGGTATCGGTCTCGTGATCGGCACCTACTTCAACTGGAAAATCGTGGGCCGCAGGCTCCGCAAGTACAGCCACTTCTGCGGAGACTCCATCACACTCCCCGACTTCTTTGCGAACCGTTTCCGCGACAACAAGGGAATCATCCGCGTTATCGCCTCCATCTTCATTCTCGCGTTCTTCCTGTTCTACACGGTTTCGGGCTTTGTGGCTAGCGCAAAACTCTTCGGCACCATCTTCGGCATGAACTACACCACCGGCCTTATCATCGGTGCGGTTGTCGTGGTGAGCTACACCTTCATGGGCGGCTTCTTTGCCGTGTGCTGGACAGACTTTATCCAGGCGACCATGATGCTCATCGCCGTCATCGCGATTCCCTCGATTATCATGACCGGTTCGGGCGGTTTTGCTGCGACCATAGACGCCGTGAACGCACAGAACCCCTACCTGTTGAGCCTGTTCACTAACGCCACCACCGGCAAGTCCATCGGGCTTATCGCCTTGATTTCTAGCCTCGCGTGGGGACTCGGTTATTTTGGCATGCCGCACATCCTGGTGCGCTTCATGAGCATCAAGAACGCCGAAGACATCAAGTTCTCCCGCCGCGTCGCCATGACCTGGGTGACCATCTGCCTCGGTGCCGCCATCATGATTGCCATCCTCGGACGCTACTACGTAGAAGCGAACGGCATTACCGTCGCCGACCCGGAACGCATCTTCATGATTTTGTGCCAGACGCTCTGCCATCCGGCTGTCGCCGCTATCCTCATGGCAGCCATCCTCGCCGCCATCATGAGTACGGCCGACTCCCAGCTGCTGGTTTCGGCTTCTGCCTTCAGTAACGACCTCTACAAGCACCTGTTCCGCAAGAATGCGAGCAACAAGGAAGTCATGTGGGTGAGCCGCGGCGTCGTGGTGCTCATTACGGTTATCGCGGTCATCGTCGCCATGCAGGGGGCGCCCAGCGCCGACGGCGCTAAACAGGGCAAGAGCTTCCTCGATGTCGTGATGAGCCTCGTGAGCTTTGCCTGGGGCGGATTTGGCGCCACCTTCGGTCCGATTATGCTCCTCGCCCTGTTCTGGAAGCGTACCACGCTTCCGGGCGCCATCGCGGGTATGCTGGTGGGCGGCATCACCACCTTCGTGTGGAAGTTCTACCTCTCCGGATTCTCCGCCGAAATCTTCCAGATTTACGAGCTCGTGCCCGGCTTTGTGCTTAGCTTCGCCACCATCGTGATCGTAAGCCTCTGCACCAAAGCCCCCAGCAAGGAGATTCAGGAAGAGTTTGATGCTGTGGAACACACTCGCCTGAGCGATATGAAGCTGTAATCTAGAACGGGGCTTGCGCCCAACAGACGAAATTACAAAAGAGGCCCGCAGATGCGGGCCTTCTTTTTTTTCCAGGGGTTCTTCCCAATTTAGTCGTCGAATTCCGGAGCGTCAAACGAGGTCGGAATATGCGGCGTATCCGTGTCATTATGGATGAACGAGAATCCACTAATCTTGCCGGTTTTGGGGTCAATCGGTCCGGTCTGTAACTGTCCGTACATGCTTGTCGTACTCCCCGCACGCAAGAACGTATGGTTGTTAATCATCATGTAGTAGCCGTAAATTTCCCAGGTGCCTGCCTTGTATTCCACTTTCTTGGCGCCTTCGACAGCTTCTAGCTTGGATGTTCCGTCAGCCTTCAAGGTAAACGTCCAATCGACACCATCTTTAGACGCGACCCATTCGCCGACAAAATCCTCGGCCTTTTCGTAATCGTACTCGAGATTGTTTGCCGTGCAACTCACAGTCACATCCGAGCCCATCGAGATGGTGTTGTCGGTGCCCACAGAATGAATGAACAACGTACGAATCTCCCCTACGTAATGTAACGGAAGCATCAACAGAGTGCTACGCTGTACATCGTAGCGGCCGGCATGCCAGTTCACCACCTTGTCATTGACAGAATTTTCATAGATATACGAGCCATCGAAGAACCTGAAGACCCTCGTAGTATCGCCATCGGCACATTCATAAATTTTGTTCTTGATTGAATCCGCCTTAGAGACCTTGCCCTTCTGAACAGCAACGCTGGCCTTTACCGCTTCGCTGTAATCTTCGGAGCCGTCCACGGAGTACATGACCGTGCCTTCATCATCGACCACAAACGAAATTTTGAAGCCCTGATTTACTTTTTCCACAATCTTAGTGGCTGCATCGGTTTTGGAATACTGCATGCCAGTATTGTTCGATTTAAAGTTCACCACGCCATTAGCAAAATCCGTATAAGTAACGGCCCATAATTCGTCAGGAATGCGGAGAGACACAACCCCCAGTTTGCTACCGGTCGACAGGTAAACCGTCTGGTCAAACAGCTTGAGTTCCACATTCTTCTCCAAGTCTGCCAGCTTTGCGGCGCGCGTCCCTTCCGGAGTTACTACAGAAGAAGACGAAACTTCAGAAGACGAGGATTCCGTCGCTTCGCTAGACGAAGACTTCGGAGATTCACTCGAAGAGGACTTGGAATCGTCCTTGGTAGAAGACGAAGATTTGTCAGAAGACTTTTCAGAAGAAGAGGACTTCTCTGAAGCTTTTTCGCTAGACGAGGACTTTTCGCCCTTCTTGGAAGACGAAGACTTTGCATCGCCCTTTTCAGAAGAGGAAGAGGAGTCATCGCCATCTTCAAGCGAAGAAGAAGACTCTTCGCCGGAAGCGTTCGCAGACGTCGAGGAGGAATCGTCACCGCATGCTGCGAACAGGAATGCCGACGAAATCAAAAGAGCTAGGAATTTATTTTTCATGCCACAAAATATAGTTTATCCAAAACACGATTTCAATAAAAAAGAACCCCGCCGGGGTTACCGACAGGGGTCTTTGAAAGGTTTCTTAGCGGAAGTGCGGAAAACTAAGTGGCGTCCGCACGACTAACGCCATCTAGAAATCTTACTTGGCGATCACGCGGGCCATTTCGCAAACCTTGTTGCTGTAGCCCCATTCGTTATCGTACCAGGACACAACCTTAACGAAGGTCGGGTCGAGCTGGATGCCAGCCTTGGCGTCGAAGATGGAGGTCTTCGGGCAGTTGCGGAAGTCGGTAGAAACAACGGCTTCGTCGGTGTAACCGAGGATGCCCTTGAGTTCGCCTTCAGAAGCTTCCTTCATGGCAGCGCAGATTTCTTCGTAAGTGCAAGCCTTCTTGAGTTCGACAGTCAGGTCAACAACGGACACGTCGGAAGTCGGCACGCGCATAGACATACCGGTGAGCTTGCCGTTGAGCTGCGGGAGAACCTTACCCACGGCCTTAGCAGCACCCGTAGAAGACGGGATGATGTTTTCGAGAATGCCACGGCCACCGCGCCAGTCCTTCTTGGACGGGCCGTCAACGGTCTTCTGAGTAGCAGTTGCAGCGTGAACGGTGGTCATGAGGCCACGGACGATGCCGAACTTTTCATCGAGGACCTTGGAGATCGGGGCAAGGCAGTTGGTGGTGCAGGAAGCGTTGGAGATGATCTTCTGGCCAGCGTAGGTCTTGTCGTTCACGCCGTACACGAACATCGGAGTAGCGTCCTTAGACGGAGCAGACATGATGACCTTCTTGGCACCAGCCTTGAGGTGAGCAGAAGCGAGTTCTTCGGTCAGGAAGAAGCCAGTGGATTCCACAACGACGTCAACATCGAGGGCACCCCAAGTGATTGCGGACGGATCCTTTTCGGCGAAGATCTGAATCTTGTTGCCATCGACGATGAGGAAGTTGCCTTCCACCTTGATGTCGTGGTTGAAAGCGCCGTGGACGGAGTCATACTTCAGCATGTAAGCGAGGTAGTCAGCGTCGAGAAGGTCGTTGATACCGACAACAGTAATGTCCTTGGAGAAGTTTTCCACAGCAGCGCGGAAGACCATACGGCCGATACGACCGAAACCATTGATACCGAGTTTGAGAGCCATTATTGGATCCTTTTGTTTTATTGTGAAATTGCTACCCACCATAGGGTGGTGCGTTCTTGGGCGGAAAGATACAAAAATTTACCTAAACGGACTAGGTCTTTTCAGCATTTTTTTTCAATTTTGGGGGTCAAACCGCCGCTAGAGGTCACCGGCATAGATGGCTCCGCCCCCTAAAACCCCCGGATTGTAATGTGGAGTGTGGAATGTGAAGTGTGAAATGGATTTGCGTCATTCAAGGTCAAATCAATGACCTAATCAGCGTCCATCACTACCCGTAAGGCGAGCGATGCGAAAACAGGCTCACCTGTTTTCATATTCGAGCCGCAGCGGGAAGCGCTTTAGCGCAAACATGGTTCCTAAGCCTCAATTTTACATTTGCCACGAACGGACTTTTTCTTATTACTCTTGTTGTTCTTCTTGGACATAATAACTCCCAATGGGCAAGTTCAGCCAGCCCGACTATTGTTTAATTTTTTGATGGACAATGGTTTAGGACTAGTAGTCCTTGACGCAGCGAACGGAAAGCCCTTCGTTTTTAGGGTGATGATCCTTGTAAGTTATACCAATACTTCTAGTCATTCCTACTGATCTATTCCTGCCGGCTTCATACTCAAACGGCAAATGATAGACACCCAATTCTCCCATACGTTCGTATTGCGTCGGGAGTTTTGTCATACCACCATATACAGCAGAAAAGCCCGTACCATTCCGACCTCTGCTCACGGCCGAAATAAGTTGCGTACCACTCTCACTCCCATCCAAACCCTTTATTAACGCTTGCCATTCTGTGCCATTCATCACGTGCCACCCATCCGGACACACTCCTTGAATAATCAAATCGTCCCATTGCCATTCATATTCCCTTCCAGGAAATATGGAATCCGGGCATGCGGGGGGCGTACCCGTCCAGACGCTATCGCAGGCCTTGGGGAGCCCCATCGCCTCGCTCCAGCTATACAAGCCGCCGAAGCCATTGTCACAATACCACGGGTCATCGTCATAACAGTATTTTTCAACTTTTCCGTCATCAAATTCGGTCACGTCAAGCTTTATCTGAACGCCATAATTCAAGTTTTGTGCGAAAGCATCAAACTCGGGGAGCGCCAACCATGATGTCGTTATGTGGAGAGTCCTGTACTTTTGCCCGTCACGCGAGTCTACAAATTCCCCATACGATATCTTGCTGTTGTAAAGGCTGTCCATATTGAAATAGCTACTGCTAGACGTTGCGGAAGAACTGGAGCGAATATACGACACATAGTAACCGTCCTGGCAGATATACATCACATCTTCTCCAGTTTGCCTATCTCTTATGCGAACAATTTCCCCTTCGTCTAAACAATCCATTAGAGAAGCAGAACTACTACCTAAGGATACACTTGAACTCACTGAAAACATTGATCCGATAGACGAACTACTCTTGGTATCAGTAGAGGAACTAGGCTTTTCCGACGACACCGAACTGCCACCGGAAGATGTTCCTTTGTCCGTAACGGAACTCGAGGAGAAAACTTCATCATCATCGCTACTGCTCGAAACTTCCGCAATCGGGTCAGGGTCAGTACTGCTGGAACTGCTGTCGCATGCAGTGAACGCCGCAAAGACAAGAGCCATGGCAAGAAGTATGGATTCCCTACGCTTCGCTTCGAGAATGACAGGCCAAGAATGACGCAATGTAAAAATCTTCACAGAAGACCTCCGAACCTCAAATAAATTCACGAGAAATATAGAAATAAGCTGTGTATGAAATCGGCGGCCTTTCGACCGCCACATTTTATTAAAAGGTTTATTTCAAGTCACGAATTTTTGCTTCCGGAAGCCCCGTAACTGCAGAAATTTCTGTCACAGAGAGTTTTCCCTGTTCAAGCATTTTCTTCGCAATATCCATTTTCGTTGAATACTCGGCTACGGCTCGATCAAAATCGCTCATGTCCACAGTCATAAGATACCTCGAACTGAAATTACATAATTTCACCTCGTTTTGCAAGACCTTGAACACGGGATCATTTGCAAATTCACTGAAATCGGCTTCGCGATTCAACGTGTCGATGGCGCGGAGCCACTGAGCCAAGCGGCAGTTGTCGCCGACATAGTCCTTCGCGTTCTTGAGAAACTTCGCCACTTCAACCAACGTCACTGTCTGCCGGTCAAAATAGACTTCCTGCTCCTGATTCCTCAACTGTACCGTATGGCGGTAATTTGGCGATTTCGCGAACGCGTCAAAGAACTGGAAACTGACCACATGCAAGTTTTCAAGTTGCGGAACTTCGCCCTGCTTTACCATATTGTTCGTAAGGCGAGCCACATAAAGGACCAAGCGGTCCTTGAACAAGGAGTTATTGTCTTCATGCTGCACTTCAATAGAAATGCGGTCTTTCGGGGAGTTTTCGCCACGGTCATTCGTCAAAAGAATATCGGGCTCAACGCTGCGGTATCCCAGCTCACCGGGAATGAACGGGTTCACGAGTTTCGGACGTAAAAAAATCTTCACGTTTATAAAAAACAATCATAAACCCTACTTGTCTCGGGTACAGTCATATTCCACCTTGGACTATGGAATTTCGGGGCTTGCGCGCTCCGTTTTTTTATTTTTGTTGTCATGAGCAATTCTTTGTTTGAAAAATTTGGTCGTATCCCCAGTTTTTGCGCCCCGCTGTTTGGGCTGTTGTTTGTTGCATCTTTAATTTCTTGCGCCGGTAACGGAAAGCCGCTGACCGAATCGGACCCGAAAACGTCCGAAGTGGCTGGGAACGGGGGTTCCGGGAGCTACACGGACGACTATTTTGATGAAGGTTCGGCTGTAAATTCGGACGCGAGCACCAAATCGGCCCGCAGAAACACCGCCAACAGTTTCAGCTCCGACGGTTTCAGCTTCATCCTGCCGCAGGGCGGCGCAGGCGACTGGGCGCTCGTGGGCGATGACGACGGAAGCGCCCACGAGAGCGGCGTCCCCTATGAATTTTACAACGCCAGCACGGGACGCCGCGCGGTCCTGGTCGAAATCGAACTCCCCAAGGGCGAACCCATGCGACTCATGGACCGCGCCCAGATGGAAATGCAGGCTTTTGAATCGAGCGGCAAGAAGGCGACTCTCGCCGAGACCTACCCCGAAGAAAATTTCGGCGGTACAGGCGTATTCTTTGACGTTGCGGGCAAGCGCTACGACAGCCCCTATGAAGCAGTGGGCTTTGTAACAGGTGCAGGAAGCCGCGTGTACACGCTCACGCTTTCTGCCACCGACACGGCGCTCCAGCCGGGCGAACTCAAGAACGAGTGGAAAGAGTTCTTCGCGAACTTCAGCATGCGCGAAACTGCTGCAAGCGAAGGCCCGGAACTCTCGCCGAACAACGTGCAAAGCTTCAACTCCCCCGCTCTCGGCTACACTTGGGCCGTGAAGGATACTCTCTGGCATCACTGGACAGGAATCGCCCGCCAGAATGACGACCCCGACCTGGTGCTTTCAAACAAGGCCGAAGACGTTTCACTGTTCGTTTACGGCGCAACCGTTGAAAGCGACGCCGTGAATTCGCAGGATTTGTTCAAGGTGCTGCTCGTGCGCCTGGGCGTTGACCCGAATAATCCGACCATCGAAAGCTACCGCCAAAAGGTCGGCGACCGCTACGCGCAAGACTTTAGCCTGACTCACGTGGTCAACAAGTTTGACTTCTACTACACAGGTCGCTATTTCTACGATGACGGCCGCGGAATCTTGATTGTCAGCTGGACCCAGGGCGTGAACAAGAAGAAATACGCCAAGGTCATGCAGCACGGTATCGAAGGCCTGACCGTGGGCGAAAAGCCCGCCACCGCAAGCGATGCCGAATCCGCCAAAAAGCAGGCAAAATTCAACGCCGCCATCATGAGCCAGGTGGGCATTTTGCGCCTGCTCGAAAACCAGCCGCTGGTGGCGCTCAGCTACTTTGAACGCGCGAACCGCATGGACCCCGAAGAGCCTCTCTACCTGATCAACTGCGGATTCGTGTACCAGATGAAGGAACTTTACGGTCCGGGCATCAGCCACTTTGAAAGCCAGCGCGAACTGGTGCAAAAGAACGGCAAACTGCTCTCGATTCTCGGCGAAATGTACGAAGCCTTGTTCGACTACGGCCGCGCCCGCGAATGCGCCGAAGCTGCCCTCCGCTACACGCCGAACAATCCGGAATACGTGATCAACTTGAGCGACGCCCTCTGGGGACTCGGTCAGCGCAACCAGTCGCTGGTAGTCGTGCAACGCCTTTACGACACGCAGCCGAGCAGCCGTTTGGGTGTTTACCTCGCCAAAACTTACATGGGCCTCGACCAGTACGCCGAAGCCGTCGATATTCTTTACCAGGTGCGCCGCCGCTTTGGCATGAGCGTGGAACTCGGAAGCACCTTGATGGACGCCCTCATGTTCCTCGGTCGCTACGAAGAAGCCCGCGCCATCAGCGAAGAAACACTCGCCAAGGACCGCAACGACTACAAGATTTGGACCACGCAGGGCAAGATTCTCTTCTACAGCCGCAACTACCGCGACGCCGAAAAGTCGCTCACCAAGGCGCTCGCCCTCAAGCCCGATAACGAAGACGCCAAGAGCTTCCTCAGCGCCACGAAGGCATTCCTCGGCAAGGCAGACAACCGCACGCTGCAAAAGCCGATTACGCCGGTGGAAGAACGCACCAAGAACCTGAAGGGACTCCTCAGCGAAAGCGCCAAGAAGCAGGGCACCGAAGGCGATTTCCCTGCTGTGGTGCATTACAACAAGCAGACCTTGAAAGCCGAAAAGGGCGCAAACTGGGTCCGCACCGACGAAATGCTCATGGAAATCCTCGACATTCGCGGCGCCGCCATCTATCGCGAATTCACCTTCGATTTCTTGCCCGGATTTGACCGCATTTACCTAAACGCCCTCGAAGTCTACGACAGCAACTGGAACCTGAAGCAGAAGGCGAACCTGAACGGCGCCTACATTACCTACGCCACCGAAATCGGCGGCCAGAACGAATCGCAGACGGCGCACTTCCCGCTGCAGGAACTGGAGCCGGGCGACTTTATTTACCTGCAGTTCAGCCGCACGAACATCGAAAACAAGGGCATGATTCCCTACACCGACTTCGTGAGCAGCAAGGACGTTCCTGTGGGCCAGTCCAGCTTCCGCATTTACGCCGACACCGCCCGTTTTGTGACCGAAGAATACGGCCCGCTCGAAAAGAAGACCATCAAGGGCGGCATTGAATGGAAGATCGAAAACCCTGTCATTATCCGCAAAGAGCTTTACATGCCCGTGTACCGCGACTTTGGCGCAGGCCTGATGCTTACCGGCAAGCAGGAATGGAAGAACGTGGGCGAAGATTACCAGAACCTGATCAAGCACCAGTTCAAGCAGGCCGTGAGCGTGCGTGAAAAGGCCCGCGAAGTCCGCGGCAGCAAGGCAAACGACAACGCCGTCAAGGCCATCGTGAACTTTGTGCGCCACGATATTCGCTACCGCGACGTGCGATTCGGCGGACACAGCCTGATTCCGCAAACCGCCGAAGTCACGCTCAAAAAGCACCAGGGCGACTGCAAGGACATGGCACTCTTGCTCAAGGAAATGCTTGAATCTATCGGCATCAAGAGCTACCTCACCGCCATTCACCTGACCGAAGAAGGCTTTGCCGGCCTCCCGACGATTCAGCAGTTCAACCACATGATTCTCTACATTCCGGCGCAGGGTCAAGTCACCGAGCGCTGGGTCGACGCCACCGACAAGACCGGCAACGATCGCCCCGTCCCGCTCGACATGGAAGGCAAGGTCGCGCTCGTGATCAACGATGACAGCAGCCATGTGGTCACCACGCCGATTCTCGAAGACAATCAGGAACATCAGATTGGCATTGAACACCGTCTGTTTATCGGAAACGACGGCGCTTGCGAATTCCGCGACTCGATTTCGCTGCAGGGCAAGTTCGCCAGTGTGATGCGTAACCGCTTCTTTGGCCGCGACGCCAAGGAACAGGAAAAGCTGATGGAAGACTTCCTCGCTTCGGGTATCCCCGACGTGAGCATCGGCAACATTCGCATCGAAAACCTCGCCGAATTCAACAAGCCGCTGGCCCTGATTGTGACTTACGCCTCCAAGGGTTACTTTGGCCAGGGCGGTTCCGAACTCAAGGGCCGATTCCCGAACGTGTGGGAACGCAGCCTGTTCAAGCTCCCGAAGGTTTCCAAGCGTCACCACCCGATTCGCATGCCCCACGAAACGCAGTTTGCATACAAATTAAGCGTTACCGCCCCGAGCGGCAAAAAAGTCAAAATTACCGGTCCCAAGAAGCTGAACCGCGAACCGGATTACGTGAGCTTCGAGAAGAATTATGACGGCAAAAACAGCATCAAGTGGACCACCTTCGCACTTTACGCCGACCCGGCGGAATACAACAAGATTCGCGAGGAATGGACCTACTTGCTCAGCGAAACCAGCCCGATGATCGAGATAAAGTAGTTGGTAGAGCTTAGTTGGTAGAACTTAGAATGACCGCGATTTCTAAGTTCTAAGTTCTAAGCTCTACATTCTAATTGCTATATTTCCGCTCACTATGAGCATTTCTATCCCCCAGTTGCCTAAGGGCACACGCGATTTTTACCCGGAAGCCGAGCGCATCCAGAATTACATTTTTGACACCTGGCGCAGCGTCGCCGAATCTTTTGCCTACGAAGAATACGAAGGCCCGATGTTTGAACATTTGGAGCTTTATACGGGCAAGTCCGGCGAAGAAATCGTCAGCCAGCTTTACAACTTTAAAGACAAGGGCGACCGCGAAATCGCACTCCGCCCCGAAATGACTCCGACGCTCGCCCGCCTCGTAATCCAGAAGGCCCGCGAACTCAAGAAGCCTTTCAAGTGGTTCAGCATGCCGCGCCTGTTCCGTTACGAAAAGGCGCAGAAGGGCCGCCTCCGCGAATTCTTCCAGCTAAACATGGACATCATCGGCACCGAAAGCATTTACGCCGAAGCCGACCTGATGGCAGCCATCGCAACAATGCTCCGCAAGTTCGGCCTCAAAGATGGCGAATTTGCCATTGGCGTTTCAAGCCGCAAGCTCCTGGCCACCTACCTCGAAGAAATCGGTGCCCCGAATCCGGCTCTCGTTTACCCGGTACTTGACCGCCGCTTAAAAATCGGCCCCGAAGCATTTGCCAAGGCTCTGGCCGACGCAGGCCTCTCCGAAGACCAAGTGAAAAAGCTCGACGACTTCATGAGTTGTAAGTCCATCGAAGAAGTCAAGACCAAGGTTCACAGCGAAAACGCAACTGCAGCCCTCGCCGAAATCGAAGACCTGTTCGCCACCCTTACCGCCGCTGGTTACGGCGAATGCGTGAACATGGATCTCTCCATTGTTCGCGGCCTCGCCTACTACACCGGCATCGTATTCGAAGTTTTTGACAAGGGCAAATCCATGCGCGCCATCGCTGGCGGTGGACGTTACGACAGTCTCACCGAAAAACTCGGTGGCGAACGCATCCCGGGCGTGGGCTTTGGCATGGGCGACGTAGTGCTCGCCGACTTGCTCGCCGAACACAACCTGCTCCCGAGCCCCAAGCAGAGCGTCGATTTCTACATCGCAAGCTTTACCAACGACATGAAGAAGGTGTTCGAAACCGCACAGGTATTCCGCTGCGCAAGCTCTAGCAAAGAAGGGGGCAAACCCTTCTCGGTCGCTCACCCGCTCGCCGCCATGAAAATGGGCAAGCAGCTCGACCAAGCCAACTACCAGGGCGCCAAAATCGTCGTGTACGTCGACGGATCCAAGGCTGCCGCAGGTGAATTCGAATACAAGGACATGCGCACCGGCGAAATGTTCGTCGGAAATACAGAAGCCATCGTGGAGCGCTTGAAGGCATAAATAGTTAAACGCTTATGATGTCCCCCTTAAAAGTTCTCTTATCTATTATCAGCCTGTTCGCCCTTCTTGGCTTTATCGCCATCATCTACCCCGATGACGGAATCCATATCGGCGACTCCACGCTCCGCTACCCGAAGCTCACCGAAATCTTCGTAAAGCAGTCCTCCGGCGATTCGCTCAGCGATTCTACCCAGGGCGACCCTGAAGAAGCCATCCGTGAAATGATGGAAGCGACCAAGCGCAAAGAGTTTTCCGCCTTCAGCGACTCGCTCAAGTTCTACGAGGACTTTTTTGAAAAGGGCAAAACGCGTTTCGATTTGCCGAACAACGACGCCACGTGGTTTGACCGATTCTTCTTGCACCTGGAACTCGCCTCCCTCGATTCGAACGTTGTACACGTCGTGCATTACGGCGACTCACAGCTTGAAGAAGACCGAATCTCGGCCACCATTCGCGAAGACTTGCAAGATGAATTCGGTGGCGCAGGCCCCGGCATGATGCCCGCCATTATGACCGTGCCGTCCATGACCACAAGCCATGCCGGTGTGGGCGCGCTTTCGCGCTACATTCTGTTTGGCCCCAAAGAAGACGAGGCCGAACACACGCGCTATGGACCTCTGGCCCAGCTCGCCAAGCTTGAAGGCGAAGCCTCCATTACCATTCAACGCCGCAAAGAACGCAAGAAACAGTTCAGCCACGTGGGCGGTTACAGCACCATCCGCCTTCTCACCAACAAGAATGCTCGCCTCAAGGTCAGACTCAACGTCAACCAGACCGTTGTAGACACCGTAGGCCAAGAAGCCGACGGCACGCCGAAAGAAAAGCATTCCACCAAGGTGGTTGACGCTGGCGAACCGATTATCGACACTTACAATAAACTCAAAGTGTACACCTGGAAGCTGAAGGATACCACGTCCATTGCGAAGATGTACCTTTCGGGCAATGCCGAAGTCTACGCCATTTCTGCAGACGGCGCTTACGGTGTCGCAGTCGACAACGTGGCCATGCGCGGCTCTTCGGGCACAATCTTCCACCGCATCGATTCTGAACTTTTGGCAGAATCTTACAAGGCCATGAACGTCCGCCTGATTATTATGGAATACGGCGGCAACCTGGTGCCGAGCATCAATTCGGGCAACATCGACTGGACCAAGAAAATCATTACGCGCCAAATTCAGGCCGTACAAAAGGCAAACCCCGATGCGGACATCTTGTTCATTGGCCCGGCTGACATGGCCCGTCAAAAAGATGGCCAGTGGCAGACCTACGCCGGCTTGAACATGACAATCAAGGCTCTACGCGAAGTCGCTCTTGAAAACGGAGCCGCCTATTGGGACATGCACCGCGTGATGGGCGGAAACGGAGCGATGATCAAGTGGGTGAACAAGGAACCCGCCCTCGGCTTTACCGACCACATTCACTTTACCCGCCGCGGCGCCGCCTACATGGGCGATCTGTTCTGCTCAGCCCTGCGCATGCATTACGACTACTTCAAGTTCCGCGACCGTCACAACATCAGTGACGAAAAGTTGAAAGAACTGCACCAGTGGAGCGCCGAGAACAAGCCCGCACCCAAGCCTGTCACCAAACCCAAGCCCGCTGCCAAACCAGTCAAGAAGGCTGCCCCCGCACCGAAGCCTGCGGCAAAGCCGGCACCGGTCGCAAAACCTGTAGCAAAGCCTGCTCCGGCACCGGCTGCAAAACCTGCCGCCAAGCCAGCTGCAAAACCTGTAGCAAAGCAAGCCCCGCTTCCTGCTAAGATCCAGGCAACCAAAACCATTGTCCCGGCGGCAAAGAAAAATGATATGAAAGGAGCGAAAAAGAAATGACACGCGTACTCCGGACCTTTGCGTTCATCGCACTTTCTGTTTTTGCACAAAACGTTTTGGCTAAAGACGCCTCGACGGCGCCGGGCAGCTATAACATAGACCTTTCGCGCTACGACTTTATCGACACCACGCAGAACGTGATCCAGTTTCCCAAGGGCAACGCCTCGTTCAACGCTTTCTTTAACAAGATGGATACGCTCGTGTTCGAAAACCGTGGGCAGGTTCGCATTCTGCACGTGGGCGGCTCGCACCTGCAGGCCGACGTGATTTCGGGCCGCATTCGCGAGCACCTCATTAAAGAATACCCGGGAGCCTCTGCCGGTCGCGGATTCGTATTCCCTTATTCTGCCGCCCGCACCAATACGCCCGCGAGCTACGCCAGCGCTTACAAGGGCATTTGGGACATGAACAAGAACGTGCAGCGTGAAATCAAGAAACCGCTTGGTTTGCTTGGTATTGCCGTGAGCACCAGCGACCCGCGTTCCGAAATCACATTGCTCCTTGACAGGTACAACTCTACCCCGATTTGGGGCGAAACCAAACTCAGACTTTTTGGCTACAGCGACAACAACGATGTCGTACCCGTGTTGCGCGTCGATTCGACCGATATCTACGGCATTCTCGATTCCGCAAGCCAGAGCTACGTGTTTACAAGTCCGCGCCCGATTGACACGATTCAAATCGCCTTCCGCTGGATTGATTCCTTGAAGCAGGCCGAAATTGCAAAGTTCATTACCGACTCGCTTTTCCAGGATTCTATCGCACGCGCCAAGGAAGATTCGGTCAAGAAAGCGAACGGCGATACCGCCCAGAACAAGAAAGATTCCAACGTGATTCCGGCTAAGATTCCGAACAACGTTGCCCTGCCTGAAGTCGCCCGCGATTCCATGTTCCAAGGTGAATGCGACGTTCTTGATACGGCATGCCTGCGTCGCGAAGAAGCGAAGAGCAAATCTCGCGCCTGCGCCGAAAAGTTGAACAAGCCTGCCGTCAATTACGCCGAGGGTGAAATCGATTCGACCAACTACGCCAACGAACATTGCATTGAACAGGTCGCTGTACCCGATTCCGTCAAGAAAAACGCTCGCCCGCGCTTTACGCTCACCGGCATTCTCACCGAGACCGATGCTCCGGGCATCACCTACACCGGCGTTGGCATTAACGGTGCTAAGGTGCACGACTATTTCGAAGAAGTCTGCCCGCAGTTCGAAAAGGAACTGTCCTTCTACAAGCCCGACCTCGTGATTTTTGCCATCGGCATTAACGATGCGAACGTGGAAAAATTCAACGACAAGCAGTTTAAAGACGACTACGACAAGCTTATCGCCCGCATCAAGAAGGTCAACCCGAACGTAGCGATTATCTTCGAGACCAACAACGACATGTATCGCAAAGTCAAGAAGAAACGCTTCGTGCAGCACCCGAACGGCGATGTTGCCCGCAAGGCATTCTTTGCCCTGGCTGAAAAGCACAAGGCCGGCGTTTGGGACAAGTTCGGCATTATGGGCGGCCTCGGCTCCATGTCCAAGTGGGAACGTGCCGACCTCGCCAAAGCCGACAAAGTGCATTTCAAACTTTCCGGCTACAACCTCCTTGGCGATCTGTTCTACAAGGCTATCATCAACAGCTATCAAGAACACATCGCAAATCTCCCCGCACAAACCAAGTCTGAAGTGAAATAACCGACCCCCTTATGCTCGACTACGTCATTCCATTCCTCACTCGAACCTTTGCGTTTGACCCGAACAGTCCGCTGCTGTTTACGCAGTTCTATTTCTGGGGATTTTTCGCCTTTGTATTTGCGGCCCTCACCCTGATCAAGAATCGCATTCTGTTGCGCAACGCCTTCCTGTTTGCGACCAGCATGTTCTTCTACTACAAGACGAGCGGCAGCTACGTTTGCATTCTCATTTTCTGCGTGGTAGCGAACTTCTTTATCGGCAAGTGGATTGAAAAAGCCGAGGAGCAGTGGAAAAAGAAGCTTTGGATGATCATCGTGGTCATCATCGACCTGCTAGTGCTTTGCTACTATAAATACTCTTACTTCTTCTTGGATGCCCTCTACGACTTTACCGGTATCGAACTGCACGTGTACAACTTCTTCGCCGCCGCAAGCAACAAGATGTTCGGCACGCATTCGCTGGTAGACACCATCATTTTGCCGGTGGGTATTTCGTTCTTCACCTTCCAGGCAATGAGTTACTGCATCGATATTTACCGCGGTAAAATCAAGGCTGTCGACAACATCCTGAATTTTGGCTTTTACCTCACGTTCTTCCCGCAGCTTGTGGCTGGCCCGATTGTGCGCGCCGACAAGTTCGTGCCGCAACTTTACCGCAAGTATTTCTTGCCGCGCCGTACCTTTGGCATTGCCGTGTTCTGGATTCTGAATGGCCTCGCCAAGAAGATCATTCTGAGTGACTACCTGGCCACCAACTTCGTGGACCGCGTTTTCGACACTCCCCTGCTGTTTACCGGCCTCGAAAACCTGATTGCGCTCTTTGCTTACTCGCTGCAGGTGTACGCCGACTTCTCGGGCTATACCGACATTGCCATTGGCGTTGCCCTCCTCATGGGATTCCGCCTGCCGCAGAACTTTAACAGCCCTTACAAGGCCCTCAGTCCCACCGAATTCTGGCGCCGCTGGCACATCAGTCTTTCTAGCTGGTGGCGCGACTACCTGTACATTCCCTTGGGCGGTAACCGTAACGCGACCATCGGCACCTATTTCTGGATGGCATTTTTGAGCCTTGTGGCAATCATGCTTTCGGGCAGCGTGCTCGTGGGTGTCATGCTTGCCCTGTTATTCATCTACATTTCCGTTGTCGCCTACTTTAGGCCCGAATCGCGCAAGTTCATTACCACCAACATGAACGCCATGGCCACCCAGATCGTGGGCGGTTGGTGGCACGGTGCCAGCTGGAACTTTATCATTTGGGGTGGCCTGAACGGCTTTGGCCAGGTATTCAACAAAATCTGGTGCAAGCGCAGCCTCAAGTTCCGCGCCATCGCCTCGTTCATCCTGTTCGCTGCAAGCGCCATAATCTTCAAGCAGACGCACACCGCCATCTTCGCGATTACTGCAGTCTACTTCGGCGTGCTCTTCACCGGCATTTACGCCGTATGGGTGTTCCGCCTGTTCAGCGACAAGACCTTCCACTGGATTTATGTTGCCTGGAACGTGTCGCTCACCTTCGTTTTCATCACGTTTACGCGACTCTTCTTCCGCGCAGGTTCGAACCTAGACCCTGCCGAAGCCAACGAAGTCGCCTGGAATACCGCCAAGAACATGGTACAGCAAATGGGTTGCGCCTGGAAATGGGGCACTCTTGGCACTATAGCCTGGGAACACATCAACATCATTCTCGTGTTCATCGCGGGCATGCTTATCCACTGGATTCCCAAGAAGGTCAAGAGCCGCTACCGCATCGCATTCGCCTCGCAGCCGCTCCCCCTCATGGTTGCAAGCACCGCGTTCATCATCTTCGTAATCTACCAGTTCATGAGCGCAGACTCCTGCCCGTTCATCTACTTCCAGTTCTAGCAGGCTTGCTATCTGGAGACAAGAGCCGCCCCTGACCTACGTCAGGGAGACGGATGCAGGCTCTCGTCAGGAAACAATGCGTGCCATTTTTTTAGGAGTATTTTCCACCCACATGTCATGCTGACGAAGGTCAGCATCGGCATCTCACTAACGCATGCAGGATAAAACTGGGTCGCGACAACAGGGCGCGAGCAGACAGCACTCTGCAAACGCTTTTTAGCAGGCATCAAAGGAGATTCCGGGACAAAGCCCGGAATGACAAGCGGGATTACACCGCAGGCATTTTCACGGTGCGGTTGAATTCTTCCGGCGTGGTGAAGGTCGGCACAATCTTATGCAATGCCTTGATGGCCTTTTCGTCATCATTGGCGCTTGCAGCGTTCTTCAAATCCCACAGTTGGTTGATGAACTTGTCCATGTCGATTTCAATCTGCTTACCGATGTAAATCAACTTATTCTTGGTCTTTTGCAGGCCTTCTTCGCTCATCAACAATTCTTCAAGCAGCTTTTCGCCCGGACGCAGGCCCGTAAACTTGATTTCCACATCCTTGTACGGAACCTTGCCGTACATACGAATCAAGTTTTCTGCCAAGGTCACAATCTTTACCGGGTGGCCCATATCAAGCACAAAGATTTCGCCACCATGAGCAATCGAGGCCGCTTCAAGCACCAGGCTCACGGCTTCAGGAATCGTCATGAAATAACGGATAATATCGGGGTGCGTCACCGTCACCGGCTTGCCCTGTTCAATCTGACGCTTGAACAGCGGAATCACGGAACCGTTCGAGCCCAGCACGTTACCAAAACGAGTCGTCACGAATTCCGTTTCGCCACTCTTCTGCTGAGCCAGGAACTGCACAATCATTTCGCAGCAGCGCTTAGAGGCACCCATCACGTTCGTGGGGTTCACCGCCTTGTCCGTACTGATCATCACGAACTTCTTCACGCCGTTCAGCACCGCCAAGGTTCCCATGTTAAAGGTACCAATCACATTGTTCTTGATGGCTTCCATGGGGTTGTTTTCCATGAGCGGCACATGCTTGTGGGCTGCCGCATGGAACACCACCTGGGGTTTGTACTTCTTGAAAATCTGGTTCATGCGGAAGTAGTCGCGCACCGAGGCAATCAACGTCACCAAGTTCAGCTTGTCGCCGTATTCCATGCGCAATTCCTGCTGGATATCGTAGGCATTGTTTTCGTAAATGTCCACGATAATCACCTGGGCCGGGTTGTACTTGGCGATTTGGCGCACCAGTTCCGAACCGATACTGCCACCACCACCCGACACCATGCAGACCTTGCCTTCGATAAAGGCACGGATATCCTTATTGTCAAAGCGAATGGGATCACGACCCAACAAGTCTTCTACGTTGATATCACGAATCTGGTTCACGTAACTGGTGGAACCATCACCGATGCTAGAGGTATCCAAAAGACTGCCGATAAAGGGCAACACCTTTACAGGGACACCCGTTTTACCGCAAATATCCAAAATCGTCTGGCGGTCCTTGGGCGGGCAACTCGGAATGGCGAGAATGATCTGTTCAATGCGTTCTTCCTTGACGATTTTCGGGATATCGGTCGTAGAGCCGGCCACCAACACGCCTTCAAACATCTTGCCAATCTTGTAGCGGTCATCGTCTACCAGGCATACCGGATTCAAGTGCGTCGCCACGCTGGACTTGAGGCCTTCTTCTTCGTCGGCCTGGTTGTTGCGGATTTCCTTGATCAACATCTGGGCGGCAGAACCAGCCCCCACAATCATGGTGCGGGTCTTGTTGGCCAAGGCTGCTTCTTTATAACCCGTACGCACCAGAGACACAAACGTGCCGCGGAACATGTAACGGAAGGCACACACACCAAAAAGGGCAACCAAGGTATGGAGTACTGCGAATTCCACAAAAATCTGACGCTGGAAGAGGTACACAAAACCATACGCCACCGCCATACCACACACCACACCCTTGATGCAGCTCAGGTAGTCTCGCTTGCTAAAATAACGCCACAGCTTGTTGTAAGCTCCGAAAAAGAGCAAGCCCGCAAAGCATCCGAAAACGCACGTAACAGAAATAATCAAGAGTTCAGGGCGATCGATTCGTTCAGCGACCACAGGCAAAGGCCAGTTTGCAAAAAGCGCTGCAGCTACAACGATAAATGCATCTGTTGCAGCAAGCACGCGCTTACGCAGTCTAAAGCTGTTGAATAGATTTTTTACTTTTTCATTTAACATCTAATGCCCCTTTGAATGCCGCAAATATAATTTTTTTTACCTTACAGCATGAACACGATTCGCACATTCACGTACTTATCGTCAAAAAATCCGTATTCACCCATAAATGCCACATGGTTCCCCCTATAGCTCAAGGAAGGAGTCAAGGTGTAATGGAGCGGCGCATTGTGTACAAAGTGTTTTTCCAACGTTTTGTACGGATCATCGATACTGCTACCGGAATCGGTCCCCTTCCACAACCACTTGTGATGGATGCCTACAAACAAGCTAGAAAGTCCGCTTAGGCCTAGATTGCCATAGAGTGTCCAGTCAATCGCCAAGCTATTGGGGCCGTTCGGATTTCCCAATGGCTTTCCCAAATGCGCCATCTGAGCCATTGCCGTATCGTAATGGCAGTAGGTGTAGGGTTCTACACGGGCAATTTCAGCAATCGTTCCGAGTTCAAGCGCATGGCCGCCTACATTAAAGTCATGTCCGGCCTGCATACCCAGCATACCGGCCCAGCGGTTATTGCTGTACTTGTTTTCGTACACAGCCATCGGCGATTCCATGTCGTCCAAGAAAAATTCACCATACACACGCACCGCATTAAACAAGCGGTAATTGATGTCGAAAGCGAGCGCCCCGTTATTCACGCGTTCCGTGTAATTACCCTTCTCGATAAACAGCGGAACCACAGGTACAAACAGCCAGGGTTTATTTTCGTTATAAAGCACCTGCAGTTCGCTCATGCCCACAGTCAGGTTCCCTAAGGCAAGTTCATAGCGATGCGCATACAGGTTACGATCATTCAAGTTGTCTTTGCTATAGCTCCAGCTGTTCACGCGCAAGTCGGCATACACGCTGAACACGCGCAACGGACCAAAAGTAAAGTCCAAATTGAACATATTGTACGGGAGAGCAAACTGGTTAAAAGCCAAGTTATTGTAATAGCCCGGGCCCCAGTGCAATACGTCTCGAGCCAAAGAGATTCGCGCCCAAGCGTAGTTCAAGCCCAAGTGCGCACGGTAGCGTGCATAGCTTACGTAATCGGCACCGGCGTTACCGTCTTCGGTTTGCACATCAAAGACTTCGCCATCAAAGCTCTTGGGCTTTTTTGCCGAATGGCTTTCGGAATAAATGCGAGCATCCAAATCAAAATCAAGCGAGTCTGCATAACCACGCAAATACAGGCCGCCATCAATGCCCGGCCAAATCGTATCACCCAAAGCTTCGCCACCACGGTAGTCCAAGCCCAAAATAGGCGAAGCGGCAATTGCAAAATGATGAGCGCCTTCGCCAGAGCCTAAAGAGTCGGCATAGTATACCAGCGCATTGCTTTCTTTATCTGCAAAATTTTTGACAAAATCATAATTACGGCGAGGATAAGTAAAGAACTGACGAGACTCGCCCACCGTCTGGCGATGGTAGTCCATGAGCATCGGGAGGTAGTCGAGCGTGCGCAGGTTGCGATTATGTTCGGAGCCCACTACAGACTGAGCCGAGGCAAACGTTGCAAGAACTAGCAAGCAGACAATCAGATGTTTCATATTCGGGATCCAATAGGCAAGCTAAAAAAAAGGGTCGGCCTTAATGGCCGACCCCTGTATAATTCAACGAATTACTTTTCAAACGGAACGAGTTCCACGCGGCGGTTCTGTTCGCGGCCTTCCTTCGTTTCGTTATCGGCGATCGGCATTTCAGAGCCGTAACCGATAGCACGCAGGCGGTCACCTTCGATACCCTTCTTCTTCAAGTGGTCCACCACGGCCTGGGCACGCTTTTCAGAGAGCTTCTGGTTGGTGGCTTCGGAACCGGTATTGTCGGTATGGCCCTGCACTTCGAGGTTGGCAGACTTCACCTTGCGCATCAGGTTAGCAATGTCGTTCAAGGTGGTGAAGCTCTTCTTGGTGAGCTTGGCAGAACCGGTCTGGAATTGGATACCCTTCTTGAGTTCGTCCAGGTTTTCCTTCTTGTTCACGGCGCAACCCACAGTGTCAACGGCAATGCCTTCGAGGGTGTTCGGGCACTTGTCCTTGGGGTCAGGAACGCCGTCCTTGTCGCCATCGAGCACGCAACCCACAGAATCAACCGGCATGCCGGCCATGGTACCCGGGCACTTGTCCTGACCATCGGCAACGCCATCGTTGTCGCTATCGGCAGCACAACCGGTAGAATCAACCGTCACGCCCATAGCGGTGTTCGGGCACTTGTCCTTGTTGTCAGGCACGCCGTCGTGGTCGAAGTCCATCGGGCAACCGGTGCTATCGACACTGATGCCTTCCGGAGTATTCGGGCACTTGTCCTTGTTGTCGGGCACGCCGTCGACGTCGAAGTCGAGCATGCAACCCACAGAGTCAACCACAATGCCTTCCGGAGTGTTCGGGCACTTGTCGTTGATGTCGGCGATGCCATCCTTGTCGCTATCGATGCGGTTCAGAGAATCGAGACGGGCGCGTTCAGCAGCGTTCAATGCAGCGGAATCCACCTGGTCATTGTCGCCGTTCATAATCACAGAATCCTTGTCGGCGCAACCGTCAGTATTCACAGAGACGCCTTCCGGAGTGTTCGGGCACTTGTCGTAAGAATCAACCACGCCGTCCTTGTCGGTATCGAGCGGGCAACCTTCGGCGTCGACCTTAATACCCTTCTTGGTGTGCGGGCACTTGTCGGCATTGTTCTTCACGCCATCGCCATCGGTATCACGCCACATGTCGGCACCGAAGTACCAAGTAAGGAGTGCTGCACCGGCAACGAGCGGGGTCGGAGCGTAGCAGTATTCGATATGAGAGCCGTCTTCGCCCTGGTACTTGATGACGCGATCTTCGCAGCCCTTCATTTCGTCTTCGCCATCGTAGAACGGGTTCTTGAAGGCGCGGACTGCCACTTCAAGTCCCATTGCGAAGTCGATGTTGTACGGCAGGTGGAAACGGAGACCCGGAGTGATGATCATAGGATCTTCAGACGGTTCAAACTTGTACATGCCCTTGGTCTGCAGGCGCATTTCGCCGGAGTATTCCAAGAACACATCCATCCAGGACTTCGGGAGCCAGTTCACGCCAGCGCTGTAAACGAGCACCTGGGTTTCGTCCAAGTCCAGCGGGTAAACGTACTGGGCAAACATGTTGAAGCGCCAGGGCTTCGGGTTGCTGAGCTTGGTGAGGTCAGCAGTACCAACCAAACCGAGACCGAAGGCCCAGTCGTCAGCAGTGTAAGGCTGAGTATAGCCATTGCTATTCAGGTACCAAGCGTGGCGAGGACGCACACCGGCGTTCGATTCACCCGTCGGGATATACATGTTGAGCATGGCGGCAAATCCGTACCACTTGTTGGTATCGAGCGGGAGACGGATCTTGGACCAGACGTTCAAGTCGCCGCGGCTCGTGCCCCACTGGTTAGTTGAACCGGAAGGTCCATTAGAATTGGCGTGTTCGTAGTAAACCGGCAGGCTCACGCCCACGTCCATCCAGTTGGTCAAACCGGCATTCACGAAGAAGTTACCAGCCTGAGTATAGTCCCAATAGTTGAAGGCGTAATCTTTACCATTATGATTGTACTTACCGCCACGAGCAAGTGCCCAACCGTCAATGGCAATGTTACCACCCGTACCAACGGCAAAATGCCACTGGCCAAGCGTCTTGGCATTGGTCTGATGGAGACCGTCAGTGCCGCCCTCCATGCCTATCTGGGCAAAGCTGATTCCAGCTGCCAGAAGTGCTGTCCCAAGTATTTTTTTCATGTTTTGTTTCCTTCTTCGGTAACGAGTTTGTTGTTAAAATATAATAAATTCTTACGATTTGCTGAAATATCCCTTACCGTAGTACCCTTTTCCGTAGTATCCATAGCCATTATAGTGGCCAGGTTCGTATTCGCAGTGGTTCATCACGAATGCGCAGGGCTTGTCGGCATAGCGACGCAGGTTAGCAAGGTTTTCCTTAATTTGGGCAAGGGAGTCCGTTCCGTAATGCACCACCATCAAGGCAAAGTCCACCAACGGGAAAATCAATTCGGCATCGGTCACCATGCTTACGGGCGGGGTATCCACCAAAATCATGTCATATTCTGACTTCATTTCTTCAAGCAGGTTCTTGAACAAATCATGGCGCAATAGTTCGCTCGGAGACATCAAGCGCTTGCCGCAACCCATTACGAACAGGTTCTGGCAGCGGGATTCCGCCACAGTCTCACGCCAAGGAATCTTACCCGAAAGCACTTCGGTCAGTCCCAAATACTTGGAGCTGCGGATCACGCCCTTGCGCATGTCGGCATCGACCAGCAGCACTCGTCTGCCGTTCATGGCGTATACAGCAGCCAAGTTCTTGGACACAAAGGACTTACCCACACCCGGCACCAAGCCGCAAACCATGACCACCTTCTGGCCTTCGGAAAGCGAGAAATCCACCGCCGTCTGCAGGGTGCGGAACGCTTCGCTCGCCTGGTCGTTCGGAGCAGCCTCGACCAGGGTCAACTTGTGACGCTTGTCACGCAGGAGCCTGTTCTTGGATTCCGGGATCTTTGCAAACACGCTGACTTCGGTAGCATGTTCAAGTTCCTGGGAGCTACGGATGCCGTTACGCATCATGCGGAGCATGAATACCCAGAGCACGCCAAGCATAAAGGCGGCGGCCATCGAGCAAACCAAGATGTTGAACTTCTTGGGCTTGCTCTGGATCGGTTCAATCTGGGCAAAGTCCACAATGCGCACGTTACCGACTTCACCGGCGCGCACCACGCGGAGCTGCTGGATGTTGTTGAGCATTGCCGTATACTGGGCATTGTTCACCGACACTTCTTCTTGCAAGCGGATTATTTCTTGCTGCGTCACCGGCATGGATTCAGCCGTTTTCTTGAGGCGAGCGAGTTCACCACGCAAGCGATTCTGCTGCTTTACAATTGTCTGAACAGAGGGATGTTCTTCTTTAAACAGACGCGTCGCCTGCTGGCGTTCCTGTTCCAACTGAAGCAACTGGCGTTGCAGGTCCACTTCCTTATTCAAGTGAGCCTGGGTTTCTCCGGTCATGTCCACCGAACCAATGCTATGGCGATAATCGGCCAAAATCTTTTCGGAGCTGTCGAGTTTCGCCTTCACGCCAGGCAACTGCGATTCCAGGAATTCCAAGGTCTTTTCGGCCTCGGCGCTGCGCATTTCCACATTCTGGCGCACATACGTGTTGGCAATGGTATTGAGAATCGAGGCAGCGCGGTCTGCGTAACGGTGCGAGAAAGACACGCCAATCACGCCGGTCTGCTTCCCCTTTTCGGCCACCTTGAGGCCAGCGGCAAGACTGCGGACCGCAATCAACGGATTGGACATATTGATTCGGAACTCTTCGCCGATGGTGGCACGCATACGGCTCACGCGAATCTGCAAGGTATCGCCCGCATACAAGACCTTGAGCATCTGGCCCACTTTGCCTTCAATCAACTTGGTTTCATCTTCATTATAAATCGCGTAAGTATCATCACCCGTAACCACGGCCATCCACTTTTCGGTGCGGGCCATATCCGGAATAAAGAGGTAATCGAGATCCATGCGGCCTTCGCGATGGAGAAGGCGGTTCAAGGCGCTCGTCGGGGTTGCCGAGTAGTTCAAGTGTTCTTCGGAGACCACGTAGTTCAACACCAAACGGCTCTTGATCAGTTCGATTTCAGCATCGGCCGGGCTAGCGACATCCAAAATGGCACCCATTTCGCCCATGGCTCGGTTTGCCGCCTTATTGCCCTTCACGTCGATCTGCAACAGGGCGTCACTTGTGAACTGAGGACGGATCCACTGACCAATCACAAGTCCAATTAAGGCACCCGCAGCGAGGAACAAGCATAGCGTAAAGCGCTTTTTCCACAGAATAAACAAGGCTTCGAGCAGGGTAATAGTATTGTTAGCCGATTGGGCTTGTGCCCCGACCACGATCGTCTGCTGTTCGTTTTCAGCCATCCGAGTCTCCAAAAATTTGCAAAAATTCAGATTTGAACAAAATATAGGAAAAATTTTTTAAACCTTACAGAAAACAGAGTATTTTCTTTCATTTTTTTAATTATGGAGATTTTTCTATATTTGCCTACCAATTAAGTGAGGAATTATGCTGTCGATCAAGAACCTGAAAGCAAGTATCGAAGACGGGACCCAGATTTTGAAGGGGATCAACCTGGAGGTCAAACCGGGCGAGGTCCATGCCATCATGGGTCCGAACGGTTCGGGCAAGAGTACGCTTTCGAAGGTGATTGCAGGCCACCCCGCCTACACGGTGAACGACGGCTCGGTGACGCTGGACGGCAAGGACCTGCTTTCGATGGAAATTTGCGATCGCGCCAATTCCGGCCTGTTCATCAGCACGCAGTACCCGACCGAGATTCCGGGTGTGAACAACGTAGAATTCCTGCAGATGGCACTCAATTCCAAGCGCGCCTACCTCGGACTCGAACCGCTCGCCGATGCCGACTTCAAGAAGCTTTGCGAAGAAAAGATGGCCATGCTCGAAATGGATGACCGTTACCGCGACCGCGGCGTAAACGACGGCTTTAGCGGTGGCGAAAAGAAGCGCAACGAAATTCTGCAGATGGCTATTTTGGACCCGATGGTATCGTTCCTCGACGAAACGGACTCGGGTCTCGACATTGACGCTCTCCGCATTGTGGCTCACGGCATCAACCAGATTATGTCGCCCGAAAAGGCCGTGATTCTGGTGACGCACTACCAGAGACTTCTGGACTACATCAAGCCGACTTACGTGCATGTGCTGCGCCACGGCAAGATTATTCTTTCGGGCGGTCCGGAACTCGCCCTCAAGCTCGAAGAACAAGGTTACGACTGGATTGAGGAAAACTAATGGACGCCATTACCCGCATTAAACAATTGGGAATGCCGCGTCGCAATAACGAATTGTGGACGTTTTTCCCGGTCAACAAGATTCAGGCTCCTGAATTCCCGAGCGAATGCACTTGCGACGAAGACTTCGCAAACGAAGACGACTTTGCCGCCCTTTTGCCGATTGCCTGCAACGCCCGCCAGTTGGTGAAGACAATTGATGACGGCGAAAACGAAATGGCGATGCTCAAGTGCAACAACGACTTCGGTCGCACGGTTTTGAACATCGGCAAGAACGCAAAGGCTAGCATCGAAATCCTTGACAACAAGGTAATGCATGAAATTTGCGCCGAACGTTTCGATATCAATGTCGCTGAAGGCGCCGAACTCGAAATCTTTTTTGCGAACCCTGCTAACGACTTGCCGTTGACCTTTAGGCATTTCGACATCAAGCAGGCCGCGAACTCTACAGTGCATTTTGCGAACGTTTTGCAAGACAGCGGCATTGGCCGCATCAGCGCCCGCGTGGAACTGAACGGCGAGGGCGCAAACTTCGATTACCGCAGTTTGAATATTCTGAAGGGAAACGCCTCTAAGCACCAGCGCCTGACGATTTTGCACAACGCTCCCAGTACGGTGAGCACGCAGTTCGTGCGCAACATTCTGGACGAAAACGCTTACGCCAGCTACGACGGCCAGGTGGTCGTGGGCTATAACTGCAGCCAGGTGAATTCGAGCCAGTTGGTGAATACGATTCTCTTGGACGACGGTCCGAGTGTTTCGGTGAAGCCGGTGCTCAAGATTTACCACGACGATGTGGAATGTACGCACGGCAATACCGTGGGCGAACTCGACAAGGATCAGATGTTCTATTTAACGAGCCGCGGAATTCCGGCCGACAAGGCCCGCGAAATGCTCACTAAGGCATTCGCGAAGGAATTGTTCCTGGAATTGCCGGAAGGCGCTGCTAAGAAACGCTTGATGCAGGCGCTTTAATTACTTTTCGTACACGGTCAACACGTCGGGCCCGAGCATGAAGGACTCGCGGGCGACGAGGGCTGTGGGAAGTTCCGGATAAGTCAAGCCGTCGGCGCCGCTGGATTCAAGCGCACGGTCGACCGCGGGGTCGGAAGATTGCCATAAATCAAGGCGGTTCCAAAGACCGCATTTAAAGATTTCATCAGCGAGACGAGCGCCAGGTTCCACCATCAGGCGGTGCATGCCGCGGGCGGAGAGATTCGCATGCATTTCGTGCCAGTTGGCAACGAAAGAGGCGTTACTTAAAGCGACCACTTCAACTGCGAGATTTTCAGCAGCCGGCGCCTCCCCCGCATTCTTTAACTTCTCAAGATTTTTTTCAAGCGCGGGCTGCGGCACGCATGTAAAGACAATGGGAGCCTTGCCCTCTTCTACAGGCGCCTGGAACACGCGAAGGCTCGCAACTTCATCAACACTAAATTCATGATGGCCCGCCCAAATGATTTTCACGGGATTGTTCCCTTGGGCAAAGCGGACGTCTAGCGAGGGGTTGTCGGCAAGCACGGTGCCAGCGCCTACGAGAATCGCGTCACTCATGGCGCGAAGTTCATGGTTCCAGCAGTTGGCACCTTGCGCGGTGATTTTGAGCGGCGCATTACACGCCGCACCCTTTGCGTCGCCACCTACAATCGCACCCATGTTGCCTTCTTGCGAAATGGCCGACTTGATTTCGACAAAGGTTGTCTTGTTGCGGACATAGAAATCGTAGGCTTCAAAGAATCGCTCGATTTCGTGAAAGAGCATGCGGGCTTCGGCAAGCGCCTCGGCGCGAGTTTCCGGCTCCCCCATGGCAGCCGGATTGCCAGAAAGCACCTTGCAGCCGTCATGGGAGCAAGAATCATCCCAGCCACTTTCAACAATCGCACGCTCGCAAGCATCCTGACCTTCAAAAACCTTGATTCCGGCTTCTTCGAGAATGGCACGGCTCTTGCCGCGCACAACCGGATTCGGGTCGGCATGCGCGAAGTAGACTTCCTTGATGCCGGCATCGATGATTGCCTTGGTGCAGGGGGGCGTGCGGCCATAATGGCAGCAAGGTTCCAGCGTTACATAGATGGCCGCCCCGCGGGCGAGTTCGCCCGCGTCACGCAGCGCCATCACCTCGGCATGAGCATTCCCCGGGCGCTGTGTACGCCCCTTGCCGACGACGATTCCGTCTTTAACGACGACGGCGCCCACGGCAGGATTCGGCCGACTGATGCCGACCGAAAACAGAGAGGTCTCAAACGCTAGATTTAAATAATTCATACACGAGATTGCTGATCCCGGCCTTCGCCGGGATGACACTGGAGGCAGGAGCCGATACCGGCCTTCGCCGGGATGACGAGGGCAACAGGCTTACTTCTTCGGGAAAGCGAGGAAGCCACCAATCACGTTGTACACGCGGGTGTAGCCCTGATCCATCAGGTACTTGGTAGCGGCTTCGCTGCGACGGCCGGAACGGCAGTAAATCAGCAAGTCCTTGTCCTTCGGAAGTTCGCCAATACGTTCCTTGAGCTCATTCAGCGGAATGTTCAAGGCATGCGGTGCAAAACCTTCGTTCAATTCCGGAGCATTACGCACATCCACGTAAATAGCACCATTGGCATTCATTTCGATTGCCTTGTCCCAATCAACCGACTGCACACCGGCACGTACGGCCACTTCAGACGGAGCCGGAGCCTTCTTGGCTTCGGGCTGGGCCGGCTGTTCCACAGGCTTGGCCTGTTCAACGGCAGCTTCGGCCTTCTTTTCTTCACAGCCTGCGAAAATGAACATCGAGGCCACGGCAATCATCATTAACTTTTTCATTTCTTCTCCATAGTTGAATTATTAGCGATATTAAAATCGTTTTCATCGAGTTGCATATACACGCCAAGCACACAATGGGTAAAGCCATCTTCACGCTTGAGGGGTACCGCATTAAACCAAAGCAGGCGTTTGCCTACACCGAAGGCGCCCTTCCAGGATTTAGAAAGCCCCTTTTCAAAAACTTCTGAGACCACGCCGTGGAACAGCGAGAAATACCGCGGGCGCACCACCTCGAGCAATCGCTTGCCTTCAATTTCTTCGGGATTCGGGCTACCGAACGCCAGCGAAAAAGCCTGGTTGCAACCGCGGACCTTGTAATCTCTATCAATCCAGAACATGCGAATATCAGGAAACGCCAAAGCCGACATTTGCAGGGATTCACTCATATCAGCCCCTTCGACCACCGGATTTTCAAGCTGCAAGTCTAGGCGGCGAGCCGATCCGCGGAATACGATTTTCGCATTTTCTTCGGTGTAGAGGCGTCCACAAAAAGCATACCAGTCCAGTTTGCCGTTTTCACTCTGCAAGCGCAACCGTACGCCACGATTTTCGCTAGAATTCTGTCCCGTAGCACGGAATTCCACAATGCGGGCATTCAAATGCTTGTCAAAGAAGGCGTAATCGTCTTCGGGCATCATCGCACGAATATCCTGAACGCCCTGGGTTCTCGGAATGGCTCGTCCTTCGTCATCGACTAGCGGAGTCAAGAACGTAAATGTACGGGTATCGACATCCATGGACCACAAAAAGTCGCCTGTATTCTGCAAAAGCATATCGACTTTTTCTTTCAATTCATCGCGCTGGGTTCTGGATTCCACGTCCAGCGTCACATTCTTGAGCAAAAGCACCATATGGACATCGACCCCCTGCTTTTGCATGCTGGCGCGGATTTCGTACCAGTTCAAGCCGTCACCGGAATCCTGCGAAAAGACGAACGGAATATCGGGGTAAGCGTCCAGGCCTTTGACGTATTCCAGGAATCGCTTGTATTCGGCCGCCGAAAAAATTTTCTTGAAGGATTTCTGGCGCAAAATGGAATTGTAAAGCGGATCCGAAATATAGGTCGGCGTGGCATCGATCAGGCGGCCTTCTTTAGAGACAATCACCAAGAAATCGCCCAGGTAGCCCGAAAAAACGGAATAGATCTTTTGCTTGTTCAATAAGTCCCTAATCAAAAGGACGACAATCACAAACGCCGTGATTACCAAGAAACAGACAAACGATACCGCAATTAAAAGACCTACAGAAACCTGCATATTCATAATATAGTCTTTTTTCGAACCGATTTAGTCGCCGTAAAGCCAAACCAATCCCATATCGAGCGGGCGTTGCCGTACGCCCCCGAAAAAGTCCATGTTCCCAAAGTAAACCCGAGCGAAACGGACACTGCAAATTCCGGGAAACGGTAAGCCGAAAGGATAACCGCATGCGCAAAGGTTAGAGAATGGCCGATATCGATAGAGTTTCCGTCGTACTCGACAAAGGCCCCGAATCGTTCGCCCTGAAACCGGAACGCGACCGCATAATCCAAGTCGAAAAACGAGCAGTGATTGACAAGGGCTGCCATTGCCGATAGCGACAACGGGCTTTGCCTCAAAGCGAACCCCGCCTTGTAACGGTTTATCGTCCAGTTTTCTTTGGTCAATCGGTCCCCCGGGATCCAGTCGACGGATAGCCCATAGCCCACTCCCCCGACAAGCCAGGATTTTGCCACCGAGAAATTCCATTCGGAATAAACTTGCCTGTACAGGGAATCCATTTCTAGATACGAACTGAAAAACGCCAATCGATAATCCCGCCAGAGGCCGAGTTCGCCAGCAGCACCTGCCACCTGCAAGGAAGCCTCGTCCACTTGCGCATAGGCAAGCCCGAAACCGGGTTCTGCAATTCTTGCCGGGCTCGATTTATACCCGGGAAGCCCCGAAAGGGCGAGCGAGCCGCCCGGATTTTGGACAAATTCTCCGGGAAAGTCCATGGCGCAGGCTAGGCTCGCGAGCCATATTATTAATAGTATAACCCCTCGCATATTACGGCCTCAGCAGGAATCCGACCATCTTTTCGTAGCTGCCCGAAGCGAGGGCGATATAGGCAACGCCTATACCCGAAAGGTGATTCAGCGGGATATTCAGCCAGGTATTCGAATGCGGCGGCACCTCCGTTTTCCATTGCTCGCGACCTGCCGAATCCAGCAGCCGAAGCGTCACCGGCAAGTCGCTTTCAATCAGGACCCGCAAGGGAGTCTTGTTCACCCGCACCACGCGCGTCGATAGCCGGAATGTAAATGGAGCCTGGTTGCCCGTTTGCGTTTTCTCGCCTTTGTCTGCAGACCGGCCTCTGTACAAGTCCACCCGCCCCTGGTAGCCCGGCGTATTCTCGGCCCGGCCCGTCTGCGGGTTAAACCCCGAAGGGCACGTGACCGTCCCTTTATCCCAGGCCACACTGTCTATGACGGTATCGCCCTTGCAAATGGCAAGCGAGCCCGCGGTATTGTTCAGGTAACCCATGGCGTACTGGATGAGGCGCACATCCTTGAACCCGAGGTATTCGCGCAAAAGGAGCGTATCGCGGGTGAAGATGACGGTCTCGTAAGCGGCCAGGGTGTCGCGCTTGGTCCGGGTCTTGCCCTGAGAGGCGCTCCAGTTCTTGGTACGGTTGCAAAAGCGGTAGTCCTCGAAGGCGAGCGGCCCGCCCGAAGCGTTGTAGACTTCGACCCATTCCGGTTCGGGTTCTGCAGGGCAATGGTGAACCTCGGTAAAGTAGAGATCCGGAGTTTCGGCTGCCCGGGCCAAGCCGAAAAAGAAAAACACCACGCCCCAAAGAAGCGTGTACAAACGCAAAACTGCATTCTGATTCATGAGACCCCCTAGGGGGTTGCTGCTCTTAGCCGACAAGCGGCGCCATATTCTAGGAGCAGGGTGTTACCCGGGACCGTCAGTCAACGGTATATTCGTTGGGCAACATATAGGCAAGCGGGTTCACCGGGCTATTGCGGACCCAGACCTCGTAATGGAGGTGCGGACCCACGGAGCGGCCGGTATTACCCATATAACCAATCACCTGGTAGCGGTGCAAGTACTGGCCCGGATGCACAATAGACAGCTGCATGTGACCGTAGCGTGTCTTGATGCCGTTTCCGTGGTCAATCGTTACATAGTTACCGAAGGTCGAACTCAACTGGGCGACTTCCACCACGCCATCGGCAGGGGCGTAAATCGGGGTCCAGCGTTCGTTTGCGATATCCACACCCTGGTGCATCTTGCCGACTTCACCCGTCACCGGATGGATACGGGGGCCGAAAGCCGAAGCGTAGCGGCCGTTAGTCGGAGAAATGGACGGAATAAAGCGCCACATGTAGTGCTTCTGGTCCATGAACTTGTTCAGGGTACGGAAAGACGAGTCATTGTTCGCAAGCTTGCCCTGAATACGCTGGGCGGTTTCGCCGAGCATGGACATGCGTTCGTAGACCGGGGACGTCTTGCGGAGCAAAAGGGAATTGGGGCTCACAGAACCACCGGTACCGAGTTCACGGGAACCCTTGTCCTGGGTCGGCAGTCCAAAGCTTGCATAAAGGCGGTTTTCGTCGGAGAAGAAAGAAGCCGTGGTGTTCGACAGGTAGTCGAGGGTCCCCTGAATCTGGGACATTTCCTTGTCGAGCTTCTGGCGTTCGTTCAACTGATGGTTCAAGATGCCGTCGTAAATCGTGGTCGAAACCATCTGGACGACAAACAACAATACACCGATCGCAACAAAGATCCGAAGCACGGGCCATGCCTTGAAAAGGAACACCGGCATGTGGACGGTCATCGACTTCGAGGAGTTCTGGAAGTGTATGGTTGTCTTATAAAAATTCACGGGCGAAAAGATAGCAAAAAGGTTTTGTGTGGCAATGTAAAATAGTGTGATGCGAAGCACTCAACGGCCAAACCGCTCCAAAAACGCCATTTTCGGGCTAAAAACGGCAAAAGAGTGACTTTTCCGGAATAAAAAAGTAACTTTACACAGGGTGTAAAAACAGGGATTTTTACACTTCATTATCGATATCGATAAAGGTAGCCGGGATACCCAGTTCGGCCTGGATTTTGGCAGCCAGGGCTCGCACGCCGAATATTTCGGTACGGTGGTGGCCGCAGCTGAACAAGTTGAAGCCCAGTTCTTCGCAGGCGATGGGGACCGCCTCCTTGATTTCGCCGGTCACGAAGGCGTCGCAACCGAGGGCGATAGCCTCTTCGATGGCGGGAGCGCCGGCAGAGCCGCTGCAGACGGCGAGTTTTTTAATGGCGGGCTTGCCGTAACGGAGGGCGTGCTGCACACCATGTTCGAACACCTTGCCGCTGAGGGCCTGGAATTCGTCGAGGGCGACGGGGACCGCAAACTCCCCCACGACTCCGATGGTCCGTTCGCCTTCGCGGAGGAACCCTTCCACATTTTGGAGTCCGAAAGCGTTGGCTATCAAGATGTTATTCCCCACTTCCATGTGGCCGTCGAGCGGCAGGTGGAAGCCGTAAAGCGAAATCCCGTTCTGCATCAGGCGGCGCATGCGCTCGCCGAACTTGCCCACGAGCACGCGGTTTTCGCCCTGCCAGAATCCGTTCGGATGATGGACGATAATGCAGTCGGCCTTATTTTCGATGGCGGCATCAATCAGGCGGTCGCGGAAAGAGACGCCCGTGACGATTCGGCTGACCTTGTCGGAGGCTTCGACGCAAAGGCCGTCGACACAGTAATCCTTAAAAAGCTTGGGTTCAAGCAGGTTGTCTAGCCATGTCGAGAATTCGGAAATTTGCATCGGGGACCTCTTTTTTTGCCTAAAATATAAATATCGGGCGCGGGAGTCGCGGGACCTTATCACAAGAGTCGCGGGAACTAGAGTCGTCCGAAACGGCCCTTGAGTTTGGCGAGGGCATCGACTTCGATTACGTCTTCGGAATCGTCGCCCTTGCGCTTGAACTTGAGCACTTCGAAACCTTCGAGCATGGCACAGGCCTGCAGGTAGAGTTCCGGGTATTCGGGCTCGTCTTGCGAAAGGCGTTCCATCTTGGAAAGCAGGTCGCGGGCGTTTTTGAGCTCGTGGTCCTTCATGAAGCGGGCCTTGAGGAAGGGCCGGAACTTTTCGCGGAGGGCCTTGACCGAAAGGTCTGGGCGGTCCGCGGACTGAGGCGTGACGACGGAAATACGGCTGTTCTGGCCTTCTGGAGCACCGATTTGCGAGGCAAGCGCACTAATTTGCGAGGCAAGTGCGCCGGCGAGGACGGAAATTCGCTCGAAAAGCGTGTTTTCGGGGCCATCAGGCGAATAAAGCTCGATGATTTTGACGATGAACTTATGACCAGCGGTCAATGCGGCGATGGCGTCGCGGGCGTGGTCACCGCCCTGGCGCATGGCAACCGAGAATTCGCGAAGGATGTCCCAATACTTTACGAACACCTCGGCACCGAGAAGCGCCGACTCGTACGTGGCACGCACCAGGGCGAGGCGAACTTCGTCATCTTCGCTGCGCGAGGTCGCCGCGAGATTCTTGAAATCGTTGATTTTCTTGCCGCGGGAAAATTCCAGGCCGGTAAAGCGTACGCAGCGGTTCGCATCCAGATGGTCGGCGACGAGTGATTTGAGAGCCCAAGCTTTGAGCGCCGTCTTGAATCCGTCGGAATAGAGGCCGCCGGTTTCGAGCAGATTCAGGCGGTCGGCAATGAGGGCCTGCGCGGCAGCTTCGGACGTTTCGGGCGCGGTTGCGTCGACCGAGGAATTTGCGCGACCTTCTACCCGCTTGCGGAAGTTCTGCCAGAAGGCGGATTCTGCCGGAGTCATGAGGGCCGATTCGCCGAGGCGCCAGCCAAAGCGCATGTCGCCCAGCGCAAAATCGATGCCAAAGGTCACCACAATCGGGCGGACCGCAGCAAACAAATTGAAACTCCCCCATTCGGGGTTGATTTCGCAGGCAAACTTTTCCGGGAAGCCGGTCTTGAAAATCTTGGCATGCAGGCGCAGGTGGTTTTCCTTTTCGGGCGTCACGGTCGGAATGTCGCAATCCAGCTGCTTGATTCCGGCAAAGACTTCGTACAGCGAGACCATGGGCGACTTGTGCGGGGTCGCTTTAAGGCGATCACAGAAAGCGTCATCAATGAAAGTCCGGCGATTTTCGAGCTGCTTTTTGGCGGCCTTGGGCATTTCGCGCACGATAGATTCAATCATCCATTCGCGCCACTGGTGAATGGAAAGCGCGAGTTTTGCAGGCGTCACCTGCGGAATCAAGTCATAAGGCAAGTCCAGCGTAATGCCATCGTATTCCTTGGTAGCATCAAAAACCATCTCGCCCACGACCATGCGGCTGGACCCGTCGAGACATTCGATTCGGAACTGTTCGAGGGAACCGCCGAGCTGCGGTTCCTGCGGCTTGGGACCCTTTTTCTTGTCGCCCTTCGCCAAGGCATCAAAGGCGCGATTGCTGAAGCCCGAATCTGTATAGCTGACACCCGATTCGTTCTGATCTAGCCAGAATTTGGCGTCGAATTTCAGGAACTGGTCGGTATGTTCGCGGATGTAGTCCTTGAGCGTCTTGATGGAATTGACCCGCGGGGCAATGCGCACGTAGTAATCGACCAAGGCGTCTTCGCTGGGGGCGAGCCCGAATTGGCGTTTGCGGGCTTCGAGCCCGTGCAAGTCTTCGACCACGCGCTCGTTGTGGGTCATGAAGGCAAACGGGCGTGCCATTTGCCCGAGCACCACAGCCTCGCGCCAGAATATTTCGGCACATTCGTCCGGATTTACGCGGGCGTAATCCACTCGGTGGCCGCGACTGATCACGAGGCCCCTGAAACTTACTTCTTCGACGGCTTCCACGAATCCGCGTTCCTGATTCCAGGTCGGCATGAACCAGCGGCGGGTGCAGAACGGTTCTGCCACCTGCATGATCCATTCGGGCTTGATTTCGGCGCCCTTGTTCAGGAATATGCGACTCGTTTCGCGAACTTCAGCGCTAAAGAGCCATTCTACGCTCTTGCCGTAAAGGTCACTGCCCGGGAACACATGAGTCTCTCGCCCGCTTACCAGACGGTAGCAACCGTTTTCGATGTCGCGGCGGGCAACGCCCCCCAGGAATCCGGAAAGGAGTGCGATGTGCAAGTTGTCGGCATGGAAACTTTCAAGCGGGCATTCGCGCTTGTCGAACTTGACATCGAGGATGCGACCGAATTGCTCATACAAATCAATCCATTCGCGGCAACGCAAGAAATGCATGCTGAACTTGTCGCAGAATTTGCGGAGCTTGTTCCAGGATTTGCCATCCCATTCGGCGCAGAAGGCATTCCACATGCTTATAAAAGTCAAAAAATCGCTCTTGTGCCCCGCAAACTTGCGGTGCAGCTGGCGGATTCGGGTGCGTTCCGGCTCTTCGCCAGGGACAACGCGTGGGTCCTGAATGCTTAAGGCCGAGCAGACGATGAGCGCCGGCTGCAAGACGCCCGCTTCTCGGGCCCGCAAAAGCACAGCCGAAAGCGCCACGTCCATGGGGAGCCGCGTCATTTCGCGGCCAAGCTTAGTCACATGACCGCTGGAATTGTCCGCAGTCAACGCGCCGAGTTCGAAAAGCGTCTTGTACGCGCCGCGGAATGCCGAATGCGGCGGCGATTGCAAGAACGGGAAGTTTTCCAGTTCAAGCCCGAGGCTTCTGAGTTGCAAAACGACGTTCGCGAGATTACTGCGCCGGATTTCCGGCTCCGTAAACTCGTCACGCTTCTCGAATTCTTCAGGCGAATAAAGTCGAATACAGACGCCAGGCTTGACGCGCCCCGCGCGCCCTGTGCGCTGCCGGGCACTCGCCTTCGAAATTTCTTCGACCGGGAGCCCCTGGATTCTCGACTGGGCATTGTATCGCGAGATGCGGGCCATGCCCGTATCGACCACGTAGGCAATTCCCGGAATCGTGAGTGAAGTTTCGGCAATGTTCGTGGCAAGCACCACGCGAGTCTTGCCCGAATTCTTGAAAATGCGGCGTTGTTCTTCGGGACTCATGCGCCCGAAAAGCGGGAGCACGTCGAAAGTCGCGCTGTCCAGTTCGTGGGCCAACTCCCCCGCTAAATCCTGAATGTCGCGCTCGGTCGGCAAAAAGCAAAGCAAATGGTCGCGGTGGCGGGATTCCAAATCGAGAATTGCGTCGCGGGCTTCGTCCAGCAAGCCGGAATCACCCTTTCCGCTAATATCGAGCGCCGCCCGCTCTGCCGCACTGCCGTCAAAGAAATACTCAATGTCGACCGGGTACATGCGGCCCTCGGCTTCGAGCACGCAACTGTTGTCATAAAATTCTTCGAAGAGCTTGGCATCCAGCGTTGCCGAGGCCACAATCAGCTTGAACTCGGGGCGGGCCTGCAAAACCGTCTTGAAAATGCCAAGCAAGATATCGATATTCAGCGAGCGTTCGTGGGCTTCGTCAATCACGACCGCCGAATACTGGCGAAAAAGCCTGTCGCGGCGGAATTCCTGCAGCAGGATACCATCGGTCATGACCTTGATGGGGGCATCGCTCTGGCCTTGTTCCCAGAAACGAATCTTGGTGCTGACGAGCGTTTCGTCTTTCAGTTCTTCACGCAGGCGGTCCGCAATGGAGATTGCGGCCAAGCGCCTCGGCTCCGTGACGCCGATTTTGAATGATTGCGTCTTCTCACTCGAGTTTGCGAACCACTCTAAAAGAAATTTCGGGAGCTGCGTCGACTTTCCGGAACCGGTGTCTGCCTTGACAATCACCACCTGATGCTTTTCGAGCATCTCAAAAAATTCTTCCCGATGTTCAACGACGGGAAGCTCTGGGTAGTCGATTTTTAGACTCATTCCTTAATATGACCGCACTTGTCGCAGGTCAGCTTGTAGCTGTTATCGGGGTCGACGACCATCACGCCATCGCATTCCGGAACTTCGCACGGGAGTTCGCCAGGCATGACTTCGCGGTACGTTTCTTTTTCAGCCATCGTTTATTCTCCGATTTCCTTGAGGTAGCGAGCGAGGGCGTCTTGCCAGGTCGGGAGCGGCTTGAAACCGTTTGCGACGAGCTTGCTCTTGTCGAGGCGGCTGTTGAAGGGGCGCGCGGCCTTGCTCAGGCCATATTCGGCGGTGGTTACCGGCAGCACCTTGGTAGAAAGGCCTGCCTGCTTGTAAATTTCGCAGGTAAAGTCGTACCAGCTGATGAATCCGCCTTCGTTGGTGGCGTGGTAGTAGCCGTACTTTTCGGTTTCGTTCATGTCCACGAGCAGGCGCGAAAGGTCCAGCGTGTAGGTGGGCGTGCCGATCTGGTCGTTCACCACGCGCACGGTATCGTGAGTCTTGCCCACGTTCAGCATGGTCTTGATAAAATTCTTGCCGTTCAGGCCGAACACCCAAGCGATTCGCACAATGAAGTACTTGTCAAGCGTATTGGCGACGGCGAGTTCGCCTTCGAGCTTGGTCTGGCCGTAAACGTTGAGAGGTTTGTAATCTTTGCAGTCGGGCTGCCAGGGTTCCGTGCCCTGACCGTCGAACACGTAGTCGGTGCTAATATAGGTCATCTTGCAGCCGAGCTTTTTGCAGGCGTTGGCGATGTTCTGGGTACCGCCGGCGTTTACCGCGCGGACTTTTGCCACATTCGCATCGTCTTCGGCCATGTCGACTGCAGTCCATGCGGCGCAGTGAATCACGGCATCGGGCTTGATTTCAGAAAGAGCCTTGTCAACCGCGGCAGAGTCTGTAATGTCGAGCTGCACGTAAGGCATGGTCGTGACGGCAGAACCGTCAGCCACACCGCTATAGGCAGGCGCCATATCGGAACCGACACCCGTATGACCGCGCTTTGCAAGTTCATTCATTACATCATGGCCCAGCTGGCCACCAACACCTGTCACAAAGAATTTCATAGTAAAACCTCAGAGAGAAATATAGTATTTACGAGAAGCTGATGCTGACTTTCGTCAGCATGACAGTAGGCAAACAATGCTGATGCAGACCGAAGCCTGTCCTGAAAAATGTCGGCCAAGAAAGCCTTCGCAAGAGTGCGCAAATGAGTGTCGCAGCGGCAAGTTTACTTGCCGATATGACCGAATGCAGCCACGGACGCCGCAGGCGTCAACTCCGAGCTGGGGTCTCTCCTTACGAAGACCATGCGCACTAAGCACTAAAAGTGCTAAGTGCTGTCCGCCCTCCCGCATATAAAAAAGATTGTTTTGCCTACATAAAGAAACGTCTCGCTTTCGCGAGACGTTCCTCATCATCCACAATATAGGAGCATTTGGATGTTAAGTATTAGCGAGTCACACGCACCTGGGTGAGCTTGCCACCCTGCTTGACCATGTAGACACCGGTCTGCTGGAACTTGGCAAAGAGAGCGTCAGAGATGGATGCGCCGGCGACAACTTCAACCTTGCCGAGAGCGCGACCCTGCATATCGAACACCTGGTAGGTCTTGCCCGTAGCGTTCAGGCGGAGGTCGGCTGCGATAGCCTGCGGTTCGCCACCATCCTTGCTGAACTTGACGTAGTCCACGTTGGTGTTTGCAGAAGCAATCGTAATGCGGAGTACATGTTCACCCTTGGTAAGGGTTGCCTTGCCCGTTGCCTTTTCATAGGTATCCCAGTCGTTTTCAGTACCAGTGAAGGAAAGCGAAGCGAGAGACTTACCGTCCAAGGAAAGGTTCAACTTACCGGCGCCGGAACCATTGGAGACGTTTGCTTCGACATCGTATTCGCCATCGGCTTCGACATCGATCGTGTATTCGTACCATTCTTCGGCATTGGTATAACCGATAGCCTTACCGGTACCGCCATCCACGACAGCAGCCTGGTAATCCGTTCCACGATAGGTATAGACTTCATCCGTGGCTTCTCCGTTACCCAGATCTTCATAGGAAACACCGCTGTTGCCTTCGTCGAAGTTTTCGGCTTCAACAGTACCCGGAACCTTAGCCTTTACACCCTTGTACGGCTGACGCTCAATCTTTTTCGGCGGTTCAGGCGGAACATATTCGCCTACATAAACGCGAGCATGGGGGAAGTCCATACGGCCATTGCGAACTTCGCCATTGACGTTGCCCGCTTCACCAAGCACCTTGGCTTCATAGAGCACGCCCATTTCCAAGCCCATCTTTTCCCACTGTCTCATGTGTTCGGAAATATTGATGGAGCCGCAGTCACGCGGAGAAGTACGGACACTGAAGTACTGGTAGAACTGCACGTTGCCGCTGTTCTTAATAGCCGGACCCGTACGGGTATTGCGGTAAACCGTATAAGTACCGCCATCAACTGTAATGGTACCCTTTCTTTCGTTACCGATCCAGCTACCCGGCATATCGTTAGCGAGGGTGTTATCGATCACGTAGTATTCGACCAATCTGCTGGCCGTTCCAGAAACGCCTTCCATCCAGCCGTACACACCAATGTAGGAGTAACCCACATTTTGTGCCGGAGACTTCACGAGCTTGAATTCGGCAATCATGTCGCCATCAAGCTGCTTATAAGTTTTGTTACTACCAAGGGAAAGACCGGCGCGGCAGAGATAGTCCTTGGCTCCCGTAATGGAACAATCCATGGAACCATCGCTATAGAACGTAGCACTGCCACCATGGCCGTTTTCGTCCCAGAGTTCGTAACCGATATCGCCGATTTTACCAGTCTGGTTCGAAGTAATCGTCACTTTCTGGCCGGAATGAGATGCATTGCTGCAGAAATCCTGAGCAAACGCTCCGGACATACCAAGGGCTAGAACAAGCCCTGTTTTAACAAAAAGATTGGATTTCATGGTATACTCCTTAAGAAAAATCCCGTTTTAACCTCTAATCCAAAATTATATCCATTTAGTCTAATTTGGAATAGCATCCATATAAATGGCGTTGTTGTAAAAAACAACACCGAATTGGCTTTTTCTTACACAAAAAGGCCAATTTTAGGACTTAAAGCCGAGTTTTTCTCCGCACATAAAAAAACGCCCCACAACATCGTGTGAGGCGCCTTTTTCCACAAAATTTGGAGTATTGTTTTTCGGGATTTTCCTGAAAATTGTGGAAACTTTTTAGCGGTTGACCCTAACCGTGTTCAAGTAGTTACCCTGCTTGACCATGTAGACACCCGGCTTGTGGAACTTGGCGAACAGCACATCCTTCATGTCGCTGCCGGCCTGCATTTCCACAGTACCCAGGTAACGGCCCTGCATGTCGAGCACCTGGAAGGTTCCACTCATATCCTGGAGCTTGATCGTCTGAGCAAACAGTGCGGTAGTAGAGCTGCTCGGGACATTCGCTTCGCTGGAGCTGGACTTCTTATCTTCCTTGCTGGAGCTGGACTTGGGTTCTTCGCTAGAGCTGGATTCCGGTTCCGGCTGAGCAAGCGGATGAGCCTTGTCCGTCATCTTGAAGTAAGAGACATCGAAGGAACCCGAGCCACCACCGGCTTCGACAAGCACCTTGGCTTCGTACATCTTACCCATCTTCATACCGAGTTCTTCCCACTTCTTGAAGTGAGCGGTAACATCGATATGACCGCAGGAACGAGCTCCACCCTTACGCTTGCTGAAGTACTGCGGGAAGGTCTGGTTACCCTTGATAGAGGGGGCGTTATTACGCTGGTTCTGATAAATTTCATAAGTTGCACCATCAACCGTGAACTCACCCTTCTTGGAACCCAGAAGATTTGCACCCGGTTCGCTGAACCAGTCATCCACGATGTAGTATTCTACGAGCGGGTCGACAGTCCAACCATAGATACCGATATAGTTGTAACCACCGGCATTACCCTGCTTGCTCCACTTGAAGTAAGCATCGATAGGACCAAGTTCTTGGTAAGTCTTGTCTTCGTTGTACTTGAAGCCCACACGGGCAAGGAAGTCGTTGGTGCCGTTCCAGCTGGCCTTATAAGTACCATTATCATAGAACGTCATGTTGTTGTTGCCGCCCTGGTACCAGATTTCGTAATGGTACGGAGAGCTGCCGACGTTACCCGTCACGCTCTGGTTGTTCTGGCCCTGAGTTGTCTTGCTTTCACCCTGGTGGCCCATTTCGTCCTTACAGGCGTCGATAGTCGTAGAGGTAGAACCACCGTTACCCTTAGAGGAGCTGGACTTAACTGCAGCGCTCGAAGAGCTGGACTTGGCGCCAGAAGCACTGGACTTCGGAGTGTCACCGTTAGAAACATACACCTTGGCATGCGGGAAGTCCATATGGCCACCATTAACTTGACCATTGACGTTACCAGCTTCACCAAGCACCTTGGCTTCGTAAAGCTTACCCATGGTGAGGCCCATCTTTTCCCACTGTCTCATGTGTTCGGAAATATTGATGGTACCGCAATCGCGCGGCGAGGTACGCACGCTGAAATACTGATAGAACGTGACGTTACCGGAGTTCTTAATGGCCGGACCGGTACGGGTGTTACGATAAACGGTATAGGTACCGCCGTCAACCGTAATGGTACCCTTTCTTTCGTTACCGATCCAGCTACCCGGCATGTCGTTGGCGAGGGTATTGTCAATCACGTAGTATTCAACAAGGTTACTTGCTGTTCCGGGAACGCCTTCCATCCAGCCGTAGATACCGATATAGGAGTAACCCACATTACTTGCGCCACTTTTCACAAGTTTGAACTCGGCAATCATGTCACCGCCAAGTTCCTTGTAAGTCTTGTTACTGCCAAGAGAAAGGCCCGCACGGCAAAGATAGTCCTTGGCACCTGTGATAGTGCAGTCCATGGAACCGTCGCTATAGAAGGTAGCACTACCGCCATGACCGTTTTCGTCCCAGAGTTCGTAACCGATATCGCCGATTTTACCTGTCTGGTTCGAAGTAATCGTTACTTTTTGGCCAGAATGCTGTGCATTGCTACAGAAATCCTGTGCATATGCCCCAGCTACACCCAAAGTCAAAGCCAAACCAACTTTGACGCCAGATTTGAATAGAGTTTTCATTTCAGTCTCCTATCAAAAGATCCTCTAGCTTCAAAAATATATCCAGCCTCAACAAATCATTCTTTATATATAAGAAATGCCGTTGTTCCGAGAAACAACGGCAAAAGATTTACAAAGTGCCGAAAACGGCTTTATTTAGCGGAATTTGGAGCTATTCTTCGTCAGAAGAAGGAACTCCAATCTGCTGTTCCGGCTTGTCTTCGATCTTTTCGACAGAATCGTCATCAACTTCGACGCCTTCCACCTTGTCGAAGGTTTCCTTCGCCTCGGCGCTATCCTGTTCAATATCTTCGACGCTCGGGAGTGCGGTAGCATCTTGCACCACATCGCCTTCGCGCAGGCTAATAGCCTTGACGCCCTGGGCGTTACGGCCCGTGAGGCGGATATCGGCAGCCTTGATACGAATCACCTGGCCTTCGCGGCTGGTAATGATCAAGTCGTAGTCGTCAGCGACGCTTTCCACGAACACGGCGGCGCCCACCTTATCGGTCACGTTCAGGTTGCGCACGCCCTTGCTACCGCGACGGGTAATGCGGTAAGTCGAAGGCTCGCTACGCTTGCCGTAGCCGTTTTCGGTAATGGTCACGATCTTGTTGCCGGCCTTGAGCCACAACAGAGAAATCACTTCGTCGCCTTCGGCCAAGGTAATACCCTTCACGCCGTGCGTGCCGCGGCCCATGGCGCGGAAGCAGCTGATTGGGAAGGTCACGGCCTGACCGTTCTTGGTCGCAAGCATCAGCAAGTCCTTCGGAATCGGACGACCTTCGATATCTTCGGCGTCTTCGGATTCCTCGGCGATGGCGGCTTCGGCAGCCTGTGTTTCGGCTTCGGCATCCACTTCGTCGCCTTCGGCGGCTTCGCTAGCCTTGAAGTCTTCGGCAGACATACCCACGAGCTGGACCTTCACCAATTCATCGTCTTCGTCGAGGCTGATGGCGTTCACGCCGGCCTTACGCGGGCGGCTGAACAGCGTGAGGTCCATCTTGTTGATGACACCCTTCTTGGTTGCAAATACGAGGCAGAAGTAGCCACCGAACTTACGCACCGGCACAATCGCCTGCACCTTTTCGCCTTCGGTAAGACCGATGAAGTTGATAATCGGGCGGCCCTTGCCGTTGCGAGTGCCTTCGGGCAAGCGGTAAACCTTGGTCCAGTAAGCACGACCCTTGTTCGTGAACACCAGCAAGTAGCTGTGCGTGCTTGCGGTAAAGATCTGTTCGACGTTGTCTTCTTCCTTGAGAGTTGCGCCGATAATGCCCTTGCCGCCACGGTTCTGAGCCTTGAAGGTATCGATCGGCAAGCGCTTGATGTAGCCTTCGCGGCTGAGCGTAATCACCTGTTCTTCTTCGGCAATCAGGTCTTCGTAATCGTAGTCGTCGACAGCGTCTTCGATAGAAGTACGGCGGTCATCGCCACACTTGTCCACGATGGCGTCGAGACGGTCGAGCATAATCTTCACGCGGCGTTCGCGTTTTTCCAGAATATCCTTCAAGTCGGCAACGGTAGCAACGAGTTCGTTGTATTCGTTTTCCAACTTTTCCAAGTTCAGGCCCGTGAGCTGGGCAAGACGCATGTCCACGATAGCCTGGGACTGAATGTCGTCCAGGTTGAAGCGGTCCTGCAAAGCAGTCTTTGCGGCTTCGGTCGTCGGGCTCGACTTGATAATCTGCACCACTTCGTCAATGTTCTGCGTTGCAATGCGCAGGCCTTCGATAATGTGCAAGCGGGCTTCGGCCTTGTTCAAGTCAAACTGCGTGGAACGCGTAATCACTTCCAAGCGGTGATCCACATAAACCTGGATGAGGTCCTTGAGAGTCAGGAGCTTCGGCAGGTTATTGACGAGAGCCAAATTGTAAATGCTGAACGTCGTCTGCAACTGCGTGTTTTTGAACAAATTATTCAAAACGACTTCGGCGACCACGTCCTTGCGCATTTCAATCACGATGCGCATACCTTCGCGGCTAGATTCATCGCGGATGTCGGTAATGCCGTCGACACGTTTGTCCTTCACCAATTCTGCAATCTTCTTACAGAGTTCGGCCTTGTTGACCATGTAAGGAATTTCGCTCACGACAATGCGCGGCTTACCGCGGCTATCGACATCGATTTCGGTACGGGCACGCACACGCACGCGGCCATGCCCCGTCAAATAAGCATCGCGAATGCCAGCGCGGCCACAAATCACGCCGCCGGTCGGGAAGTCCGGACCAGACACGTACTGCAGCAAGTCTTCGCCGGCAATATCCGGATTTTCGGCCACCGCATGGATTGCGTTTGCAATTTCGCGTAAATTGTGCGGAGCCATGGATGTTGCCATACCCACGGCGATACCGGTGGTACCGTTCACCAGCATGTTCGGGAGAGCAGACGGCAAAACCTTCGGTTCTTCCAAAGATTCGTCGAAGTTCGGGCCCATGTCCACGGTGTCTTTTTCAAGGTCTTCCAACATGAGCGCGCCCATGTTGTTCATCTTGGCTTCGGTGTAACGCATTGCAGCAGCACCATCGCCGTCGATAGAACCGAAGTTACCCTGACCGAACACCAGCGGGTAACGCAGCGAGAAGTCCTGCGCCATACGCACCAAGGTTTCGTACACGGCGGAGTCGCCATGCGGGTGGTACTTACCGATCACATCACCCACGATACGGGCACTCTTGACCGTCGGCTTGTTGGGCACCACGCCCAACTTGTGCATACTGTACATCACGCGGCGGTGCACCGGCTTAAAGCCGTCACGCGCATCAGGGAGCGCACGTGCCACAATCACGCTCATGGAATAGCGCAAGTAGCAATCCTGCATGTCCTTTTCAATCAGGGACCTGATTTGCGAACCTGGTACCAATTCTTCTGACATTCGTTTTCCTCTAATTATTCACCGGCGTTTCCGCCAGCATTTCACTTATTACTTCTAAACTTTCTTCGTCGGTCTGGTCGATACGGTGAGGCGTTATCGTCGCGTAGCCCTGATTCAGCAGATAGTCGTCACTATCCTTGGGCTGTTCGTCCCACAGTTTATCGCCATCCAGTTGCCACAGTCCATTTTCGTGGGAATAGTGGTCCGTAAACATTCCAAGAGCCATCCTGGTTGCCTTGAACCCCTTGAAGGTTTCGGCGGTAGCCTTTGGAAAATTCACGTTCCAGAATACACCTACGGGAATCCGCTCGAACAGGCGATCCTTGACCACCTTCACGGCAAATTCTTTTGCGGTTTCGAGCATGTTCGCGGTTGTACCGCGGAGCGAAAGCGCAATCCCCGGTACCCCCCAGAGGGCAGCTTCGCGGGCGCCAGCAACCGTGCCCGAATAGAGCGACGACACGCCGGAATTTTCGCCGAGATTCACCCCCGAAAAACACACGTCAAAATTACCCGGACCGACCCCCTCGGTGGTAAGCCCGTGAGAAGCCAAATGGCCTATCGCAAACTTCACACAATCGGCAGGAGTCCCCGACATGGAATACGCCTCAATAGCCGTATTCTCCGCAATTTCCACTTTTTTGACCGAAAGCCCACGCCGAACTGTAAAGGCGTGCCCTACCCCGCTCTGCTCCACTTCGGGCGCAAAAACGCACACGTCCGCATAAGGGACAAGCGCACACGCCAAAGCGAGCATATAGCCACTCTGGATTCCATCATCGTTCGAGATGAGGACACGTGTCTTCGGGTAGTCTTGCATGTAAGATAAAAGATAGAAAATAGTGCGCAGAATTCAGAGCTTAGAACTTAGATTTTATGGCGTTTACAAGCCCATTCAAATCAATTAAGCCAACTGCCGACGAAGTTCTAAAATCTACTTTTGGAGGTCTACAAACAGCGAATCAAGGCGTTCTGACAACTGTTTTGCACCCTCCCTACTCAGATGGTCTGTATTGTACGCCATCGACGAAGTATAGTCGTGTTTGCCCATCTTATTTTCGTCCATCATGACCGCATTCAGCTTCGCTGCGCGCTTCAATAATTCCTCTGCATGCGACCGTCTTCCGGCATATATGCCGAACGCCCCCGTCTTGGCATAACCCGGATTTTGAGGGGGCACAACCAATATCACTTGGACTCCTTTTTCAACCAAGGAATTGACGACAAATTTGTACAAAGCCATGTTGTAATCCACATCGTCGTCATCCAGCTCATACTTCATCGTATCGTGCACAACCGTTGCCTTTCCCCACCCATTCGAGGGCATCAGGAATTCGTCGTAATCGTAAGGTTGAGTCTGTTCTGCAATCGGCTTGTACGATTCTTCTACAAGTTCTACAAATCCTTTCGGAATGGAATCCTTCCAGAACTTATGCGTCTTGTCATATTTAAAACCAGGCGATTTTTTATAGACAGGCGACCAGAAGAGAGCTTCCTTGTCCCACATGAAATCAGGCGAGAACTCCAGCACCGCATACTTCAACTTCGGCATATGAGTCAAGACATAGTTGAGAGTCAAGAATGAAATCGCATGAATATCGCCCGAAGGGAATCCCATATTCAAAACGCTTTCGGAATGGATAAACGAAGAATTGATTCCGAACATCACTCTCGAAGAGCCGAGAACCACCGCAGTCACGGTGTCGTGGGATTTCCAGAACCATTCCATCTTGACACGCAAATCGAGCGCATACGATTCCATTTGATCGGTATAGTAAACGCCTGCGCTATCGATATCCAAAAGCGGCGGTACAAAGACGCGTTCATCGACATCGAGCCATAACGCCGGATGCCATAGTTCTGTACCCTGAGCCAGTTCAACCCAACGCTCTGTATACACATTTGCAAGAATCAGTTTGCGATGCGCGCCTTCGCTATTCACGAGTGTCGCCACAATCAAGGAATCCACGAGAGGAACCCATTCCGGATGATCAAACGTATAACCTTCAGGAGCCTCGAGCGAATGTACCAGATTGCCGGTGCTATCGGCAAAGAAAATCCTCTTGTGCGTTTCGTAATTGCTACGGACAAACTGGCGACCCGTCTTGCCGCCAAAATCAAGGAACAGGGTCATCTTGTTATTGTTCCTGTTCAGCGAGGCATTGCAAGCCTGCTCCCCATTGTACCAGATTTCGGAACGTCCATCGCGATTGGCCCGAAGGAGTCGCGCCCCTGTGACAGCCAGGCGGTTGTCATCGGAAACGCCACCATGGTACGCGCCATCAAACAATTTCTTGGGCGTTCCAAATTTCCCGTTCGAGAACTTGACCTGCCATGTCGACGTCTGCGCAAAAGATTCGTCATTCTTGTTATTCGCCGCACTTGTCACATAGACAATCACGGTGTCGCCATTGGCAAGCACACGCCAGCGCGGAATCACCGCCGATTTCACATTCAGCTTGATTAAAGATTTATCGGACGCATCTATCTTGCGCACGTAAAGTTCAGAATTATCGGCAACGCCTTCAATACCCGTACAGAAGGCGACCCACTTGCCGTCGGGCGATATATCCGGATGATACGCCGAAACGTCTGCGCTCAATTCCTTCGCGACCAGATCGTTTTTACTGAAATCCACATAGTACAAGTTACCGCTTTTATCTTCGCGGAATACAAGTTTTCCCTTATTGGTCGCCGCAAGCGACTTGAACTTTTTACTGCTTACCGACACCGAAACATCAGAATCTGATTCACGCTCCACATTTCCGATTTGCGAAGCATGGGGAATCGCGCCCAAGGCAAGACGGAAACCGATATATTCCGCCTTCGTCGATGCGGTCACCAGATAGATATCGCCGCGAGTGTAAGGTTTAATGGTTTCAGGCGCGTTACGGAAACTGCCACCCTTCACGACTCGTTCATCGGGGCCGTAATCCCTTGCGCCACCGACAAAGTCAACCCATTCCTCTTCTGTAAACGTAACCAGGTAATCCCCCACCCATTCCATGGCATTGCCCGCCATGTCGCAAATGCTATCGAGCGTATAATACGACGTGCAGACATCATGCAACTCGTAGTCGGAATTGGCGCTCGTCCACGATTCTTTCGGCTCCCAGCCGCGAGTCGTCACAAACACCCATTCCGCTTCGGTCGGCAAGCGGTACCCGAGTACATCCCAATGGGGCTTAAACGATTCTAGCCCGACACAAGAGCTGTCATCGTCAAATATGGCTTTTGAATAGGAATAAACCGTATCAAAGCCTTCTTCCTTACTGCGCTTGTTGGCATAAAGCACCGCATCAAAGAAGGTCACATCGGTTACAGGCAAATCACCGCAATCGAGTCCCATTTCATTGCAGGTGACTTCATGCCGCCCCATCATAAAATCGTAATCGAACGAAACTTTCATCGCCGGGCCATCCTTAATCGATGCCGAGGATTCGTCCGTTCCCAGAATCACGATTTTTCCGTTCGCACGCATGAGCGCAAAATCTTTCAAATCCAACGAGTCCAAGGCACTAGGGTCATCATGCGGAATCGAAACGTATTCCGAATTAGAACACCCCTCAAAACTGAACAAGGCCAGCAATGCGATTATGCAGTAAAAAAACTTCATCATCTAGACTCTAGAGTAATCAACAAAGAATCAAGGCGTGCTGTCAGCTTTTCTGCACCGGTCCAGCACAAATGATCGTAGTCATAAGCGACATCGCCCAAATAATCATGGTCACCCATTTTATTTTCATCCATCAAAACGAAATTCTTCGTTTCCGATTCAACTTTTCTCAATCGTTCAATCAAGTTTTCTGCCACAGAGCGGCGCATTCCATGGCGGCCATAGCTGCCCGTCTTTTTGTAATATGGACTAATCGGAGTAATCAAGCCGACAACCATCACGTCGTGCTGTTCGGCCATCTTGAGGATTTTATCCAGCTGCGCATAGTTCAATTCATAGCGGCGGCTATCGTCGCTCCAGGTGCTATCGACAACCACGTCTGCAAATTCCTTGCCGCCGCTCCCCCAGTCAGAAATACATTCCGTACGCATCCAGCCATGCGGATCGATAATGTCGGACTGCATCTTATAGGCCTCAGCCACTTCGACAGCCCTTTCTACAAACGCGCTATCGATTTCACCACGCCAGTAATCATGATTGCGGTCATACTTGAATCCAGGAGCATCACCAAAATTAAGCGCCATGCTTTCGCCCGGTTCGTATTCGCCCCACAAGTCAAAATCAATGCCGATCACAAGATATTTCAAATGCGAGAAATGCGTCGAAATGTAGGTTTCATAAAGACTATCAATACAATGCATATCGCAAGGGATTGTCGAGAGGTTAATAGCCTTCATGCTCAAGAAATCCGGAGCAACTGCCGCCTGCATGTGCGAATTTCCCAAAGTCACGACCTCGGCCGAATCGCGGTATGTCCACAGCACAGGCATCTTTTGCGTCAGGTAATGCGTCGACTGGCCATTTTCAGAATAGTAAAGTCCAAGGCTATCATAATCCCAGCGCGAATTCTTATCACGATGGTGAGCCCAAAGCACAGGGTGCCAAAGTTCTTCGCCTTCAACAAGAGACAGCATTTCGCCCGTATAGGAATTAACCAGCACTACTTTTTTATGGCTTCCATTCATGTCGGCGAGCGTCGCCACAAAGAACGAGTCGGAGCCAAGAATCCATTCCGTATGGTCAAAGCTATAACCTTCGGGAGCCGCGACCGAGCCAATCAATTTACCAGTGCTATCGGCAATCAGCGCCCGTTCATGCGTACCGTAAGATTCTCCCACGAACTTGCGACCAGTCTTGCCGCCAAAATCAAGGAACAGCGTCTTGTTTTCGCCTCCCTGACTGAGCGATACGTTACAGGCCTGATTTTGATTGTACCAGACTTCCGGTTGGCCATTCACATTGGCACGCAAAAGGCGTGCGCCCGAAACCGCCAGGCGATCGTTCTTGGATACGCCGCCATGATACCCGCCGTCAAAAAGCTTTTCGGGCTTTCCGAACTTGCCTTTCGAAAAACGGACTTGCCAAGTTTCTTGTTTGGCAAAGGCATCCTCTTCTTTATTGCTGCCGGCATCGTTCACATAGACAATCACCGTATCACCATTTTCCAGAATTCGCCAACGCGGAATCGCTGCCGATTCAGCCGGAAGTTCAATCAAGGTGGAATCGCCTTCGTCCAAGCGGGACACATAGACCTTCGACATGCCCGAAATTCCTTCAACTCCTGTGCAGAAGGCGACAAATTTTCCATCGGGAGAAATATCCGGATGGTACGCCGTCACGCCCGTATTCAATTCGAGAACAGGCGCAGAAGCATCGTTGAAATCCACATACACCAAGACATCACGGGAATCGTCCCTAAAGACCATTTTGGAAAGCGGCTTGTCAATAAACTGCTTGACCGTATTCGTCCTGACCATCACGGTATACTTCTGCAGGACTTCCTTGCCCTGTTTATCGAGGTAAAGCGGGTTTGGAATGGCACCGAACGCCAAGCGGAATCCCACATAATTCGCCTTTGTCGAAGAAGCCACCATGTAGACATCGCCACGGTTATACAAATGGAGCGACGCCGGGTCGTTATTGTAGCTACCGCCCTTCAGCACGCGCTCTTCTACGCCTTCGCTAGCCTTGCCCCCCACATAGTCCACCACATCGACGGTATGGAACGGCACCCACAAATCGTACACCCATTCCATGGCATTCCCGGCCATATCGCAAACGCCATTCCGGTCCGTAAACGACGAGCAAACCGCATGCAGTTTAAAATCAGAATTACCGTTATGCCAAGCCTGTTCCGGTTTCCACCCCATGTTCGCCACATAAATCCATTCCGCCTCGGTCGGCAAGCGATACGCATTTACAAGGGGGCGGAAAATGAGACCATCGATACCGATGCAAGAATGGTTCGCATCAAACATCAAATTCGTATAAGAATAGGCCGTATCAAAGCCTTCGGCCTTGCTCTTTTTGTTCGCATACAGAATGGCATCAAAATAAGTCACATCGGTAGCAGGCAAAGAATCTTCACAATCCAGATTCATTTCTTTGCAAGTGACTTCATGTTTGCCGATTATAAAATCGTAATCGAAATACGATTTCATGCTTGGCCGGTCTTTGATGGAGGCCGATTCTTCGTCTGTTCCGAGTGTTACAGTCTTTCCCTTGGAACGGATAACGACAAAATCTTTTAATTCAAGAGAGCCTAAATAATCGTTCTCGCCCGCACCGGGAGCATATTCAGAATTTGAACACCCCAACAAAGCTATCAACAGGCCTAAAGCAAGCAAGTATAACGAGCGAATCATAGGCGTAAATATACATTTTCTACATTATGGCCATGTTTTCCGAAAAGAAATTCCTCGCTACCAAAGAGACCTCCAAGGCCAAGCGCATGGCCGAACTTTTGCGCGTCATCATTTTACAGCTGGGCGACGACGTGCCCCGCGCAAAACGTGAATTCGAGACCTATGCCGAATGGATGAAACTCCCCGAAAGCGAGCGCCTTACCGGAAAAAACCAGGCGCAAATGATTGACCTTTACAAGACGTTCCGCACTCGGGCTGGCCTCGGGTTCGAACGCGACGTTTACCTGGAGCAGGAACCGGGCGACCGCGAAGTTGCAAACGAAGCCCCGCTCCCGTTCGCCGTACTCGTGCACAACTTGCGCAGCGCCTTCAACGTAGGCTCCATCATCCGCAGCACCGACTGCTTTGGGCTCGAAGGCGTGCACCTGAGCGGTTACAGTTGCGGGCCCGACCATGTGACGGTTAAAAGCGCCGCCCGCGGGTGCCAGGAATGGATTCCGATCAAACGCTGGGAAAGCCCCTTCGACTGCGTCAAGTGGCACAAGGAAAACGGCTACGAGATTATCGCGCTGGAAACCGGCGAAGACATCCCGAGCATCAATAACGTCAAGTGGCCCGAAAAAGGCCTGATCATTCTCGGCAACGAAGAATTAGGAATCGCCCCCGAACTGATGGCGGAGGCGACAATGAAAGTGACAATCCCGATGGCAGGTCGCAAGGCGAGCATGAATGTCGCCGGAGCGTATGCCATCATGTGCTTTAAGATTCGTTCCGACTGCGGACCGACTACTTAGCCAGCGACTTCACCGCATCCGTCAAGCGATCGATGGCCTTGATGAGTTCATCCATCTTGGCTTCGCTGATGCCGGACTGAATTGCATTTGCGGCACCATTGACAGCATCCTTCACCTGAGAGGCGACCTTGTCAGCAGCCGTTTCCTTTACAGGAACCTTGCCGAGCCAAATGTCCGGCCAGCGGTCATTGCCGCTGTGGTAGGTAATACGCGTTGCCGATTCCACCGGTTCGCCAATTTTCCAGATATAGAGTTCGTAGTCGAACAAGTCGTGGTCATGGCCCTTGTCGGTTGCACCCCAGACAAGCCACTTGCCATCGGGCGAAAGACGCGGGAAATATTCGTGACTGCGGCGGCCGGGCAAGTCCATCAACTTCACGTTCTTCGGAATTCCAAAGAAGCCCACCTTTTCAACCTGCTTGCCGTCCTTGGCGCTGAACCACAGAATTTCACTCGGAGCAGCGGTGCCACCGTTACCCGTCGGGTTCACACGGTAAAGCTTGCTGCCATCAAAGTTCCAGTCAATCTGGCAGCCATCGCCAGACTTGGTCCAAGCATTCTTCGAGAGATCCCACACGCCCGTTTCGCGCATGGAACCACGGAGCGTAATGGCCAAGTGCTTGCCGTCCGGGCTCATGTTCGGTTCCTGCAGAATCACGCCGGACTTGTTGAAGGCCTTTTCGCCATCGAGCACAAGAGTCTCTTTCTTGCTGCCGAGATCCATGGTAAACACCTTACCGGCACGGCTAAAGACGATCGACTTGCCGTCGGGCCTCCAGGTGCCCCACGTTGCATTGTCTACAACCTTGCGTGCATTTTCGCCCGTAATATTGACCATCCACAAATCCCACTTTTCAGGGTAGTTGGCGTCGTTTTCAGGAACCCAACCGCCCTTGCTGCGGTTAAAGAGCACCGTCGAGCCATCCGGCGAAATGCGCGGGAACCAGTCCACGTTGTCGCCCTGAGTAAGGGCACGGGCATTCGTGCCATCGGCATTCATAATCCAAATATCGTGGTGGGAATTGGCGCGGCTCGTCGCCCAGACAATCGCACCTTCAAGTTTGCCTTTCAAGGCGTTGAGGGCTTTCTGTTCATCGGCAGAAGGGTCAACGGCGGCACCCGTCGGAGCGCCCTGCTGGGCAAAAACCGAGGTCACACCAAAAACGACACAGGCACAAAACTTCAAAATTCTATTCATGCCCTAAAGATACGAAAAAATAAACGCAAGCGCCCAGCGGGCACCTGCGTTTTTTCGTTAAAACATACAATAGAACGCTTTATTGCAAGCGAATCTTTTGCATCATGGTCGCATTTTTCGACTGTACGCGAACCATATAGACTCCAGCCGGTAATCCCTGGAGGTCCATTGCCTGACTCCCCGCCTGCGTCTTGACCGCATGGCCCGCCACATTGAACACGTCAACGCGGGCGGCACCATCGGTGCGGACTTGGAGCGTGCGGCCCTGCAGCGAAACCGCCGGAGCGTTTGCAACTTTGGACTTCGCGATGCCGGTCATGCCGGAATTTGCGTTCATGAGGTTCGGCATGTTGCCCGAAACTAGGAGACCGTTCAAGAGCTTGAGCGACTGGTTAAAGTAGTTCTCGTCGCCGAGCGCCACCGCTTCTTTCCAGTATTCATCGAGCTTGGCCTGGTACTTGGAATCCGAAATCAGCGCCGTCATCAGGGAGGTCACAAACGTGCTGTTGTGGTCGTTGCCAAGGCTGCCCGAAGAACGAAGCACAGGGCCGCTCATGCTAGACGCATTCACCGTCGACACGAATTCAGCCATCTTCTTGTCGATGGCGAGCGCACGCTGGTCGCCATGCCAGCACACGGCCTTCGCGTTACGCCACGGAGCGCGGGAAGCATCGTAGCTGTAATAGTCGTCTTCACTCTTGCCGTTCTTGTCAGTCCAGTCGTCCACCAGGCCCGTCTTGACTTCGTCAGAACTCGATTCGTACAATTTCATGTTCGCATCGTAGGCAGTCTTGCTCCAGAATTCTGCATTTTCTTCATCGATGGCAGCAAACAAGGGCATGTAGGCCGGATCGAAGTAACCCGGATTCTTGCGGTTCAACGCGGCGTCTCCCCACTTGTCGCCCGGCAAGTGCAAGCCGTTGCTTTCGAACTCGGACTTTTTCATGGCCTGAATCAGTTTCTTGGCATCTTCCTTGTACTTTTCGTCGCCAAACTGGTAGTAAGCCATCACCAGGGCCGCGGCGGCATCGATATCGCCATCGAGAGCGGCTCCATTGCCCGCATCCCAGGATTCCGAAAGATTACCGATTTTCCAAATCATGAGCCCATTTTCATTCTGGAACTTCTTGTAGAAATTCCAGATCTTGTCGAATTCAGCCTGATAACTAGTCGTGTTGTCGCTAAAGTACACCATCAGGAGCATGCCGTAGCCGACACCTTCCGAAAAATACGAGTCAGAACCGGGGTCCGAACGAATGCCCGCGATATCGCCCGATTCATTGTACATGGCCTGTTTCCAGTACAGGAACTGCTTTTTCAGCTGTTCCGAAGCAGCGGCCTTGTCACTCAACAAGGTTGCGTTTCCACCGTAATCGGACATCTGCGGGAACGGGAAATTTACCGTCGCCTGCGAAAGACCAAATGCCAACGCCAAGGACGCGGCCCAAACTTTACATCCCATATATATACTCCTTTTTATTCTAACCTCAAAGATAATGGATTTTTGCAAAAAAACAACTTTTATTTTTGCGTCACGTGCTTAAAATCACGCTTTAAAGCCGCAAAAAAGCCCGTTTTCGCCTGTTACACAGCTGTAAACAGAAAAAGGTTCCGCTTTTTCTCGTTTTCACCCTTTAAAACCTATTTTCGGTAAAAAAAAGGGATGTTCTATGAAATCTTTATCCGTATCCACACTTTTGGCATCTTTGGCGCTGTATGCAACGTTTGCCGCCGCCCAAGACATTACCCCCACCCGCGTTGGCCCCGTTAGCCAATATGGCCAGCTCATGACCGGCAAGAACTCGCAAGGTCAGGGCCGCATTTACGGCAGTTGCCAGGGTGTAAAGGACGGTGCCGAAGTTCAGGTGCGTGGCATGAGCCTTTACTGGAGCTTGATGCCCCAGGCAGTGGAATTCTGGAGCGAAGAAGGAATTTCTACCATGGTGAACGACATGAAAATCCAGATCGTGCGCGCCGCCATGGCTACCGGCAACGAAGACTGGAAGGGCGAATGGAACGGAATCCAGCTCAAGGGCTACGCCAGCGACTCCGAACACCAGAAGCAATTTGTCAAGACCGTTGTCGAAGCGGCCATCAAGAACGACATTTACGTGATTATCGACTGGCATTCCCACGAAGCCCACAAGCAGACCGATGCCGCCAAGAATTTCTTTAAAGAAATGGCCGAAACCTATGGCAAGTACGACAACGTGATTTTCGAAGTCTACAACGAACCGCAGCAGATTCCTTGGAGCGATGTCAAGAACTACGCCAACCAAGTCATCGAAGTGATTCGCCAGTATTCCGACAACCTGGTGCTCGTGGGCAACCCCTCTTGGGACCAGAACCCGTCTGACGCTATCGGCAACGAAGTCAGCGACTCCAAGAAAAACACCGCCTACACCCTGCACTACTACGCCAACAGCCACAACTGGGAAGGCACTTACAGCTGGGGCGGCGAAAGCGAAGGCGTCAAGGGCGAAAAGGCAATCAAGGCAGGTCTTTCCGTATTCATTTCGGAATGGGGCACGGCAGATGCAAGCGGTGCCGGAAATCCGGACCAGGGCCGCAACCAGAGCTGGCAGGAATACGTGAACAAGTATCAACTTTCTTGGGCAAACTGGTCTGCTTCCAAGATTAGCGAAGGTACCGCCGCCTTTGAAGGTTCCTCTACCAAGACTTCACTCCAGTACACGACCTCTGGCAACCTGGTGAAGGGTTACCTTTCTACCAACCCCGCCAGCTACACCAAGTGTGCCGCCAACGGCGGGAATAATGAAGGAAACAACGGCAACGAAAACCAGGGCAATAACAATCAGAACGGCGGCAATAATAACCAGAACGGAAACAACAACCAGAATAATGGCGGCAACAACAATCAGAATCAGGGCAACAACAACACCGCCATCTTCATGCAGACAAACTTGAACTTCAACGTAACGTTCTCGGGCAACGCCTTGCACATTGCCGGCACCCCCATGACAGTCGAAATTTTCAGCACCAAGGGCGACAAGCTCATGGCTATCGATAATGTGAGCGGAACGCTTTCGCTCGCCAAGCTCCCCGCAGGCATGTACGTTGCGAAGGTTCGCGGAAACGGAACGAACATGGTGCGGGCAATTCAGATTAAGTAAACCCAATCAAACGAGAGAGAAAGGGGTCCGACCTTCGGGTCGGGCCTTTTTATTTATCGAATACGGCGAAGTATTCGTCGCGGTAGGCCAGGTGCCAGCGGGAATCTTGTTGCAAAGCATGCATAAGCGTATCCCAGCGGGCGTAATATTGCAGCGGGAATAAGGCGCGGTCAACGCCAAGGGAATCGGCGTCATGCATAAACAAGGCGGGGTCTTTGGCGTAATCCAGATACCGTTCAAAGAACTCCGCCGTTTTCAAGATAAATCTTCCGTCGATATAAATGGAATCGGCAGGGTTCATTAGCGCCAAATAACCGCCGGCGCGGTCATCGTTAAACAGCTTGCCAACATGCGGATGTTTCAGCATCCAGCCCGCAGCATCGACCGGCACACGCTGGTAGGCAACCATGGAATAATCGTAAGCCGAAAGCGAACGAGCCCAAAGGCCCAGAATAAAAGCAAGAAGAGCAAGCGCAAATGTATAATGTGGAATACGAATCGAGGTCACAACCTTCGGTTGCATTGAGGGAACAGGGAGCCCCGCCATAAGCACCGGCAAGAACAGCACAAAGTTGCGTTCGGCAACAAGCGCTAAAACCGCCGTTACCAAGAATGTCACATTCAAGACATCGGGCCAGCGAGCCTTATACAAGCGCCAGATGGCAAAGCCCATTCCGGCGACACAGAGCAAAATCATCAGCACGCATTCCAACGTATTCTCCCCCGCCATCAAAAGCGTTATGGGCGAACGGTTCTCGGCGATTTCGCTTGCAAAGATTGCCGCCGAGGGCGAAAGTCCAAGCAAACGGTCCAAGAGTCCAAACGGGTACAGGAATAACGCGAGGCCCTCGCGATGCAAGAACGGCATCGCAAACAATGCAACAACAAAAGCTCCCCGCAACGCAAGCGCCTTCCACAAGAACTTATCGCCCGCCCTGCGCGAATTCCAAATTCCGGCAACCAGCACAAGCGCCGTAAAAAGCGGACCAAGAATGTACAAGCCTTGCGTTTTACACCAAAGCCACTGAATCGCAAGAATCAGCGCAGCACACGCAGCCAGCTTCAGATTGAACCGGGATTCACGCAATTCTTTAGCAAGCCACGGAATCACATTCCAGTAAACACCGAGGAATAACAGCGAAAACAGCACCGGACGCATTTCAAAATGGAAGCGGAATACGAATAGGATTGCAATGCAGAACAGCCATCTGGCGGGGATTGCCGATGCTGAAACGAGTTCAGCATGACATTCAGGGTGACAAGGACGACGGCGAAGGAACAGCGCAAAGACCGCACCCCACAACACCGCCTTGAACGCCACCAAGAGCGGAGCGCCACCCAGGCCATAGACAAAGCCTACGACCAGCTGAAAGTATTCATGCACATTCACAACGGGCGCGCGGACAGGTGTCCATGTCGTCACCCACTCGCGTGCACAAGCCAAATGCCACCAGATGTCAGTATCGGTCAGCGGAAAAATCGCAAACAGAATGACAAATGCGGCTATTACCATTTCAAGGTCTTCAGGACAGAAACCAACCGGTCTGTCATCTGCTTCTTGCCGGCGACACAAAGGTGATCGCGATTAAAAGACATTTGATCCGTATAATCATGATCGCCATTCTTATTTTCATCCATCAAGACGAAATATCGATTTGCCTTGGCAAGCGAATCCAGCTTTTTCTTTTTCGAAGGATACACACTGCGCTGCAGGCCATAAGTTCCGAAGCTTCCCGTCTTTTTGTACTGCGGGGCCATCGGGAAAATGATTCCGATGACATAGATATTCTTGGCCGCCGCACTGTCCACGATTTCGGCAAGTTCATTCAATCGTGCATCCAGATAGCGTTCTTCTTGTGTCGAGAATACAGAATCCATCAGCACGTCGGTTCCGTCGGCATCCCAGCCGCGACATTCGTCATCGACGCCGCCGCGAGGAGAATAACGCATAATCCAGCCTTGACTTGCCGGGTACGCATTTTCAACCGCCTCGACAAAACCATTGGGCAATCCCGATTTCCAGAAGTCGTGATGGGCATCGTAATCGTAACCGGGAACACCCATATGAATCAAACGCAAGTGGTCTTCCCTTCCGCTCCAATTGTCCAAATCTAGGGACATCACAATCGCTTTCAAGTTGTCGGCATGGTTCAACGCATAATTTTCAACGAAATACATATCGCGGTTTCCGTCAATTCCCGAAATAGCCACATTCAACATATTCCATTCCGGGTACGCTTCCGGATCAAGCCCCATTTCCATGCGGGAACTACCAACCAAAAGAACTTCGGTTTCATCGAGGTTTTTCCAGTAGAGTTCCATCTTGATACGGGATTTTTCAGTTTCAATGTCTAGACCTTCGCCATAGTAAATGCCGGCGCTATCCAAATCCAGCAATTCATCGTAGCCCGCAAAGGTTGCATTCACCCAGAGTGCGGGGTGCCAAAGTTCATCGCCTTCGGCCAATTCCACAACGCTAGAGTCCGAAAGATCCACCAAAACGATTTTTGTATGGGCACCGTTTGCATTCGTAAGCGTTGCAACCGCCTTATTATGGTTACCCGGGACCCATTCGCTGTGGTCAAAGGAATAACCCTTCGGTGCTCCTACCGATTGAATCAACTTGCCCGTACTGTCTACGACCAGAATGCGTTCGTGCGTACCGTACTTGGAGCCGACAAATTCTCGACCCGTCTTGCCGGCAAAATCAAGGAACAAGGTTCGTTTGCTGCTATCTTGGGCAAGCGAAGCATTGCAAGCCTGGTCGCCATTGTACCACACTTCGGATTCAGAGCCTGTACGGGCTCGCAGTAAGCGTGCACCCGTGACGGCAAGGGAATTATCTTCGCTGATGCCACCATGGTAAGCGCCATCGAAAAGTTTTTTCGGTTCGCCAAACTTACCCTTCGAGAATTTCACTTGCCAAGTCGAAGTAGACATGAATGCAGCATCATCCTTATTGTTGCCGGCATCCGTCACATACACAATGACCGTATCACCGTTTTCGAGCACGCGCCAACGCGGAATGGCAGCCGTTTTGACATCCAGTTTGACAAGGCTCGAACCTTCGGCATTCAAGTCACGCACATAAACAGTCGACTTGCCCGAAACGCCCTCAAGCCCCGTGCTAAAGGCAACCTTTTTTCCATCCGGCGAAATATCCGGGTGGTATGCATTCAAGGTATCCTCGATTTCTACGACCGAAAGCGCACCGTTGGAATAATCCACAAAAGACAAGTTGCCCGACAAATCATTACGGAATGCGAGCTTGACTCTGTACGTGTCAAAAAGGCTCTTGAGCGTCGAGGAACTGGCAAGCGGAATCACGCGGCTACCGGCCGCCTTGCCGTCAGAATTCATCCACAAAGCATCGGGAATTAAACCAAAGGCCAAGCGGAAGCCCACATAATCGGCACGGGTTGAAGACGTTACCGTATACACGTCACCACGGCCATAAAGCGTAATGGATTCTGCCGGGGTCCTGTAGCAGCCGCCCTTCACGACGCGCTGTCCGAGGTTCCCGCCATCAGGAGCCCCCACATAGTTTGCAACAGCCGTATCGCGGAAATTGCCGAGCCAATCATTTACCCATTCCATTGCGTTTCCGACCATGTCGCAAACCTGGGCATTTTCAGACTTTGAGCAAACCGCATGCAAGTGATAATCCGAATTGTCGGCCGTCCATGCATTTTTCATATTCCAGAAACGGCCAGCCACAAAAGCCCATTCAGCCTCGGTCGGCAAGCGATACGCATCCACTTCAGGGTGGAATGCAAAACCCTCCAAGTTCACGCAATGGTTTTCGGAATTCAGTTCAACATTGCTATACGTATACGCTGTATCGAAACCTTCATTTTTGCTGCGGGCATTTGCCAAAAGGACGGCATCGTAGTAGGTCAAGTTCGTCGCCGGATAATTGTCTTTTTCACACGGGACCGAAATCTTCGAAGATTTCATCAGCGAATTGAATTCGGCACAAGTCACCTCCGACTTGCCTATCGAAAAATCGTAATTCAGGGTCACACGCATTTGCGGGCGTTCATTCGCCCTGGCAGCCCCTTCGTTTGTACCTAGCAAGACTTCCTTTTTTTCGTGCTTGACCACAACCATATCGCTTTTCGAATCCGGCTCAAATCCAGAATCGGCATTCTGCTGCGAATAGATATATTCAGAATTGGAACAAGCAAAAAAGGCAAAACTCAGCAGCAACAGAAGAACTCGATACATCGCTTACCTCAACTCCTTCAAGACAGATTCAATCCGTTTTGTGATTTGGGGAGCACCTCTCGCGCAAAGATGATCTTCATCTGCAGAAGATTGGTCGTCATAATCGTGTTTCCCCATCTTATTTTCATCCAGCAACTTGAAATGCGGATAAGTTTTTTCCAAAGCCTTCAGGTCATCAATGACTTCTTTGGCAAGGCTTCTGCGCAAACCATAACGGCCAAATGCTCCCGTTTTTCTGTAGGCCGGATTTTGCGGGAAAATAACACCCACGACGCCAACACCCCTTTCTTCCGCCTTTTCAAGAATTTCCTTGAAGGCCTTCATCGAATTTTCAAGTCTGTCAGGATGGTCATCGTAGTACAGGGAATCCATTTCGATATCAGGATTCTTGCTCCAAGGCTTACAACCGGTTCCCAGCATACGGCCGCGGTCATCCAAGAAGGCATAGTCGCCTTCAACCGTCATGTAATTCGCGGTATATTCCAGCAGGCCTTCCGGATATCCGTCTTGCCAGTAATTGTGATTCTTGTCGTACACAAACCCGGCATAATTCTTGTAATTCTTCTTGAAGAAATTGTCACTATTTTCGCCTTCATCGGTTTTGTACCAAAAGTCGATATCCAAAGAAATCACGATGTACTGCAACTTTTTGAAATGCGGATAAATGTAGAAGTCCAAGAAATCCTTCGACATGTATATGGAATTAGGCGTCTGTGCAAGATTGACCGCATAGAACGGTTGCACCATGTACTTGGGCGACACAGAATGCAACGGGCGCGACGAACCGACAATCACGACGTTTGCCGTATCGCGATAACGCCACACCAATTCCATATTGTAGCGCATCAAAATGCCTTCAAGGTTTTCGCCGGCGTGCATGTAGACGCCAGCGCTATCGCCATCGACTTCAAACTTGGATTTATCCAAGGCATCCGGAATCCAGAGGCTGGGCTGCCATAAGTCATCGCCTTCGACCAAATCCGTCAGGCTGTTATCTTGCATATTGATAAGCACGATCTTCTTGTGCATACCGCTTGCTTCGGTAAGAGTAGCAACGGCATAGTCGGAACGGCCGCGCACCCATTCCGTATGATCAAAGGAATAGCCCGAAGGAGCCTTGATGGAGCTAATCAATTTGCCCGTGCTGTCCACCACCAGAACGCGTTCATGAACACCATAAGACTCGCCCACAAACTTCTGGCCCGTTTCGCCACCAAAGTCAAGGAACAAGGTTTTCTTGGAACCATCGGTTGCAAGCGATGCATTGCAAGCCTGCTCGCCATTATACCACAAGGTATCGTGGGCTTTCGATTCCAACGTCGAAGAGCCCTCGGCCACTTTGGCACGGAGCAGTCTAGCACCCGTCACGGCCAAGCGTTCATCGGCGCTAATCCCATCGTGGTAAGCGCCATCAAAAAGTTTTTGCGGTCTACCGAATCGTTCATTCTGGAACTTTACCTGCCAAGTCTCTGTACGCTTGAACGTGCCGTCGTTTCGATTGTCGCCGGCATCCGTCACGTAAACAATCACCGTATCCCCATTCGGGAGAACTCTCCAGCGCGGAATCGATGCATTATCGACTTTCAGTTTCATTATTTTAACATAGCCCAGCGAAAGCGTCCTGACGTACACTTCGGATTTACCGGAAACGCCTTCAAGTCCTGTAGAGAAGGCGACAAAACGTCCGTTCGGCGAAACATCCGGATGGTACACCTCCAAAGTGTCCTTGATTTCGGCAGTATAAATGGTTCCGTCCGAATAATTCACATAGGCCAGATTACCGGTCAGGTTATTGCGGAAAGCAAGAACCACCTTGTATGCATCCAAATGGTTCTTTAATGTGCGCTGGTTCACCAGCGAAATCACGCGCTTGGAATTGGGAATGCCGTCATAATCGATCCACACCGGATTGGGAATTTGGCCAAATGCCAAACGGAAACCGACATAGTCTGCGCGAGTAGACGAGGTAATCGTATACACGTCGGTTCGACTGTACAAATTGATTGCATCTCCGAGTTGGCGATAGCTGCCACCCTTCACAATTCGCTTACCCATGTTGCCGCCATCTGGTGACCCCGTGTAATTGTAGATGGTAGTATCCCTGAAGAATCCGAGCCAGTCATTGACCCATTCCATGGCGTTACCCGCCATATCGCAAAAATCAGTTGAATCTGCAATTCGGGTGCAAACCTCATGCAACTGGTTTCCCGAATTTTCGGCATTCCAGCTCGCCTTCGGATGCCATTTACGGCCAGCCACCACGACCCATTCCGCTTCGGTCGGCAAGCGATAGCCGTCTACATCGGTATGAAAATAGAATCCTTCGAGGAACGTACAATGTCCATCGCTATCGACCTGTTTGCTCGAATACGAATACACCGTATCGAAACCGTCCGCCTTGCTTTTTTCGTTGGCATACAAAACGGCATCGTAGTAAGTCATGTCTGTCGCAGGGAGATTCTTGCTTTTGCAAGAAAGCTTGAGCCCCTGGGGTTTCATCAATTTATTGAATTCGCTACAAGTGACTTCGTGCTTGCCCATCGAAAATGGATAATCCACCTTGACTTTCATTTGGGGGTATTCTTCCAACTTTGCTGCGGTATCGTTCGTTCCAAGAATTGCCGTCGCATTATAGGCCGTCACTTGAATCATGCCATCCAGTTTATCTTTTGAAAACCCCAGATAAACATAATCGGATGTGGGATTCACATCGGCGCAAGCAAAAAACAGGAGCGATATTAAAGAGAGTAAAATAACCCGCATTTGCAAAAAATAGCAATTTGGGGCAAAAAACACGATTACAGGTGGTCAGGTAAACGGCTTTTAGCAATCTCTTGGTTGGCCTTGATGCCCGGATATTCCACAAAGAACTCTTCGGCCATGCGGTACCAGGTCAAAGCGCGGCGCAAGTCGCTGTCCAAGTACAGGTTTCCCATATTGAAGGCGGCAAGTCCCACGAACTGCGTAGGCGAAAGCGGTTTAAATTCAAGCCCCGTCCAGGGGCCGGCCTTGTACTTTTCGCGGTACTCGGCGTCGGTATAGCTATAGCCTTCGCGGTTGGGTTCCAGATTGATTGCAGACGAAGAATCCGCGCCGTAACGCAAGAACACATGCCCCGGGAGCATGATGACCGAAAGTGGCAAGTGGCGAGCCTCCGCTACCATCATCGCAAGCCAAGAAAGGCCCATGCAGCCGGACTTTTTCATTTGCAGCACGTGCAGCGGGAGAATCGCTTCGGCGGTAACGGCCGCATCGCCTGCACCCGCAAATTCTAGCCCCCAATAAGTCCACAGCAGGCTTTTCAGGCTCCACAATGTATCGCCAGTCGACGCAAGCGAGCTGTCGAAATAAGCAAGACCGCCATTCCAGATTTTCATCGAATCGAGGCAACCCGGCATGCGGTCTTCGAAAGAACACGCCGCATCGCGAAAGCCCATGGTCTCGGCACGCCCGCTCCAGAGTACCAGCGCTAACGACGCCGCCAGAACGACGATGAGCACCGGCCAAAAGAACCGTTTTGCAAGTGCGGCAAGGCGAGCGAGCATGGAAATTAAAGTCCGTCCCACTCCATGGGAGACTGCCAGAAGTCACGAGCCGTCATCATGTAAATCACGAGACGCTTGCTCTGCATGTCCTTCTTCATTTTCATCATGCGGTGGTACACGCCCGGGCCGCCGCCCCAGCTAGTAAGCACCTGCACATCGAGCCCTGTCGCATAAGCCAACAGCGAGCCCGGGCCGCCCGATTTCTGGTCGACCGATTCAAACACGCCCGTAAAGGAATCGCCCATCAAGAGAATCGGCGAATTCTTGCCGCCCTTGTAGGCTTCGGTGCCCTTGAAGATTTTCATTGCAGGCAAAGTATCTGCCGGGTACTTGGACTTTTCGGCATCGGGCAAATGCGCCACAAGATCGCCTTCACGTACCGTTTTCGTTTCTTGCAGGTTAAGCGAACCGGGCTGTGCTCCCGATTCGGCGTACCAAGAATACTGCGTCACGCGGCTCGCCAAGAGTTCCATGGCAGCAAGCATACCAGGCAAGGACCAGTGCGTATCGTAACGCTGGTAGCTGTAATGCGGAGGTTCATCGCCCGATTTGGCAGCCATCAGGGCCGGGTAAAGATCAAGCACGTCGAGTCCTGCAGCAAGCATTTCGCGAGTGAATTCGCGACCGGCCGGATTCACGCAAAGGTCGGCAGCAGTGCCTTCGACCAGGCGTTCGCCATAAATTTCTTCTTTCACCGGAACCGGCACCACCAAGAGTTGCACGTTCAGGGAATCTAGGTACTTCTTGAGTTCCAGCAGACGCGGGAGCGGGTTGTGCAAGGAATCCTGCTTGGTTATTTTATCTGCAAGCAGATAGTTGGCATTGCGTCTGAACCAAAGCATGTCGCCACCGGCCCAAGCGTTCTGTTCCTTCGGGAGTTTCTTGAGCTTTTTCGAGAGGGCATCGCGGAACTTTTTCGTGTCCGCATTCACAGGGCACGTTCCCTCGAGCGATGCAAGCGTTTCGAGCCTGAATGCAGAACTCGTATCGAGCATGCGGTTCACCGGCACCACCTCGCCCGCTTCGGCCAAGGAATCTGCCGTACGCTTGGCACGCAAGGCTTCGTCGCTCAAGCGGAACGCAGGCACTTCAAAAGCGATCCACATCGGCGTCCCCATCGGGTTTCCGCGCATCACGGCAAAAGGCCTGTTGGCATCGCCTTCCCACGGGGCTCCAGCCGTATGCGGTTCCAAGTCGGTATTCAAAGTCGGATACCAGTAAGACGACAAGGTACGGGCCCAGTTCATGGCATCGTCAATATTCATTTCGCCGGTCAAGTAGTAATTCAAAATTTCAGCGGTTTCGCCCTTCGAAGAGAGCTTTAGCTTACCATAAAATACAGTGCGGCCAGTCCACTGCGCAGGCATCACTTCGACCCACCAGTCCACAGAACCATCGCTCAGGGGAACGCCCCACATGCGGGTCACCGTCTGGAAGGCCCTGAACACATCGGGTTCATTCCACTTGACCGCTTCAACGGAATTCAAAATCTGAGCTAAAGAATCGTTGCCGGTCTGTGCGTAAAGAATCTTGGCAAGCGGTTCCCAAGCCAAAGGCTGGCGGCCCGCAATGGCAGCAGGCTCATATTCCGAAAGGGAATCCAGCATCGGGAACGGATATTCCGCAAGCTTTGTCGAAGCCATTTTGCCCGTATAGTTTTCAGGCTTTTCTTCTTTGCCCGCCAGGCGAATCGGGTTATTGAAATACGCCGCAAAATCGAGGGCTGCAAGAGTGGGCTTTTTAACCACGCGCACCTGCTTATCGGCACTGATGAATTTCATTTCGAACACAGTCACCGACGTCGAAGGCTGGGGCGGCAATGCCGCCGGGCGCTCCGCAGACACGCTCTCGGTCGCAGGTGCATTTGCATCCGGTTTATTCGAGGCACAAGAAGAAAGTGCTGCCACCAAGAGCGACGACGAAAGCATCGCCAAAGAAATTTTGGTCAAAGAATTTTTAGCGCGGGATTCCAATTTCATATTTCAAATATACAAAATCTGCTTTTCGGACTAAATTTCTAAATTTACTGCGCAATCAAGGATTATCCATGAATTTTAGTGATTTTGGCAAATACAACCAATTCAAGGAACAATTCGCCGGCATGTCTCCCGAAATGAAGGAGCAAATGATGCGCATGGCGAAGGAACAGATGAAGGCAAGAATCAGCGCATTTGTTCAAAAATGGCTTTCGCTCCCGATTTTGACTGTAGCCGCAGTCGTCTTGGGCGCAGTCGTAGGAGCGCTTACGGCTTTCTTTGGGCAGGTGCTCTTGGCAGTGAGTGCGGTGCGCGATGCCAACCCGCTTTACTGGATTCCGGGACTCGCCTTGATTGGTATCGCAATTGTGCTTGGCTACAAGAAATTTGGCAAAGGCACCGAGCGCGGCATGGATATGGTTTTCGGGGTCGCCCACGGGAAAGAAAACGAAATTCCGCTGCGCATGATCCCGATGGTCGCAGTAAGCACATGGCTTACGCATTTGTTCGGTGGCAGTGCCGGCCGCGAAGGCGTCGCGATTCAGATTGGCGCGACACTCGGACATAACATCAGCAAAAAGATTCCTGTAGAAAACGCAGGCAAAATTCTGCTGATCGCCGGCATGGCCGCAGGCTTTGCAGGACTTTTCCAGACACCGCTTGCCGCCATTGCGCTTGCGCTCGAAGTTCTGCTGGTAGGCTACTTGAATCTGTCGGCATTGCTCCCGGCAACGGTCGCTGCATTTACCGCCTACAAGGTTTCCGAAATGCTCGGGCTTGAAAAGTTCTCCGTTGATTTGGCTACGCTTTTCCCGGATTGGAAGGTGGCAGGACTCCTGTGGAACGAAACCGGTTTGAATATTCAATTTGTGCTGAAACTAGCGTTGCTCGGCGTGCTTTTCGGCATTGTGGGCGGCGGTTTTGCCAAATTGCTTTCGCTCGCCAAGAAACTCGCCGCGAACAAGTTGCCGAATGCGGTCAAGCGCATCGCCTTTGTCGGCATCGCCATTAGCCTTCTGTTGCTATTGTTCTGGCAGGGCCGCTACGCGGGCCTGGGCACGAACTTGATTGATTTCTGCTTTGCAAACGGAGCCGCCGTTGGAACGACGATTTTTGCCAGCGACTGGATTCTGAAATTTGCACTCACGATTGCGACGATTGCCGTCGGGTTCAAGGGCGGCGAAGTCACGCCGTTGTTCGCCATCGGTGCAACATTCGGCGCTTGGGTAGCCACCATGGTAGGCGTTCCCCTGCCACTTGCAGCAGCCCTCGGTTATGCCGCTGTCTTTGGTGGCGCCACCAACACGCTCTTGGCCCCCATCTTCATTGGTGCCGAGATTTTTGGATTTGACACCTTGCCCGCCTTCTTTATCGTTTGCGTGGCAGCCTTCGTTTGCAATGGCGGTCAAAGCATTTACGCCCAGAAAAAGCTGAGACTCAAGTAACGCATGAACGCGGTCTATATCGAAATCACGGATGTTTGCAATTTGAACTGCAGCTTTTGCCCTTGCGGAAAGGCAAATTCGTCGGCAACGTCCCATTCGATAAATAAGCCGCGCGAATTCATGAGTACGGAACTGTTTGAGCGATGCATTACCGAATCGGCGACTGTAGCCGAAAATGTCTACTTTCATGTGCTTGGCGAACCTACGTTGCACCCAGGATTTGGAATGTTCCTTAAAAGATTGGAGCAGACCAAGCTCAAGCTGAACTTGACAACGAACGGCACCACCATTGCGCGCACCGGCAAATTAATCCTCGCCTCCCCCGCAGCGCGACAAGTGAACTTTTCAACGCATGCCTATGCGGAGCTTTCGCCAGAGATTGCCAAGCGCAATCTCCAAGATGTTCTTGACTTTTGCAAGATGGCAAACGCCGTACGCCCAGACCTGTACATCAATTTAAGACTCTGGAACGTAGGCGACGATGCCAGCGACACATGGAATCGAGCCATGATTTCAAAGGTCAACGAAGCATTCGGTCGCTCTTCGGGCAGCGCCGAACCTAGCGCGCAAATTTCGCTGGAGCACTTCTGCAGCCGACACAAGAGTTTCCCTGTCGCCGGAAGAATTTACCTGCATCAAGATTCCCGCTTTGAATGGCCCGAGTTAGACGAAAGCCGCGCCAAATCTACCGCTGGTTCATGCCGCGCCCTTGACACGCATGTAGCAATTCTACACGACGGGCGCGTCGTCGCCTGCTGTCTCGACCATAGCGGGCAAATTACGCTTGGCCGCATCCAAGAACAAAGCCTCGCCGAAATTCTCGAATCGCCCGCCGCCAAGAGCCTCCGCGAAGGCTTTGAAAAGCACGAATTGCGCCACCCGCTTTGTCAAAATTGCACCTTCTGCAAGCGCTTTAGCAAATAAGTTTATATTTGAGTCATTATGCCAGTCGTTTCCGTTCAAGATTTCACAGGCGTTTACGCCGAGCAGCCCTTTATGCAAGGGTTGCTAGAGTCTGCGGCTACCGACAAGAATATCCATTGGTTTGATTGCACTCAAGTTGACGGCACCGACTGCTACTGCGACGACGAAGCTCAAGCCATTCTCCGCCAGCAAATCGAAAGTGTAGGCAACGATTCCTTCGGCATTCATTTCTTTGACAACGGCAATTACCACTATATGAGCAAGCTCTGGACGGACAGCGTTCAAGAGCCTTTTGATCTGGTGGTATTCGACCACCACCCCGATATGCAACCGCCCAGATTCGAAGGAATCTTGAGTTGCGGCGGCTGGATTAAAGAGGTTCTGGACCACAACAAGTTCGTGCAGAACGTCATCGTTATTGGAGTCGCCGACCACTTGGTCGAAGAAATCCGCAAAGACCTCACCCAAGCAAACTCTGCCGAAATTCTCAACCGCGTTACCTTCATCCGCGAAAGTGAACTGAAGAATCATTTGGAGAACCTCTCGTCTCTCGTCTGTAGCGAACTCGCGGGCGTCCACTCGTCTAATCTCTATATATCCATCGACAAAGACGCGCTCTCTACGGCAGAGGCCGCCACCAACTGGGATCAAGGTTCGCTCACTTTTGAACAGCTCACCGACACGCTCCAAACGCTCGCCCAGAACCGAAAAATTCTAGGCATCGACGTTTGCGGCGAACGAGCCCGCGACATGGGTTTTGAAGACACTGCTACAGCAGACGCGCTCAACAACGCGCTAAACAAAAAATCATACAACATGCTCATGACTTTAGCAACAAGAGGAGATTCCGCACCCAGTGCGGAATGACATTAATGGCGTTTCGTAGCAGCAACAAGCCCCCAAAGCAAGGCGCCCACGGCGTTGCCCGCGTCATTTCCAAACGCGGCTATTGCAGCCGTAGCCAAGCCGAAAAGCTGGTGCGCGAAGGCCACGTGATTCTTAGAGGCAAGCCCGTGCACGACCCCGAATCGCCCGCCTACGAAAACGACGAGATTCTTGTCGACGGCGTCCCCGTTACTGCAAGCGAATTCGTCTACTTCGCCATGAACAAGCCCCGCGGAATCGTCACCACCGCAAGCGACGAAAAGGGCCGCAAGACCGTGATGGACTTATTCCGCGAAGAGTTCGCCAAGATGTACCCCGGCAAGCCTATGCCGCACATCGCTCCCATAGGTCGCCTCGACGCCGCAAGCGAAGGCTTGCTGCTGTTTACTAACGACACAGCCTGGGCGGACCGCGTCCTCACCGACGCCACCCACCTCAAAATCTACCGCGTGCAAGTCAAGGGCAAACCCACCGCCGCCGAACTTTCGCAAATGGAAAAAGGCTTTAGCGTTCCGCCCCGCGTCTTCGGCGAAAGCGAAGAATTCATGCACGCCGAGCGCGCGATTCTTCACAGCGAAGGCGACAGGAACTGCTGGCTTGAAATTACTTTATCCGAAGGCAAGAACCGTGAAATCCGCCGCATGCTCGCCCACCTCGGCTACGAAGTCATGCGCCTCATGCGCATTCAATTCGACAAGTACACGCTAGGCGATTTAAAACCCGGCGAAATCCGCCGCATTCAAGTTTAAATCAAATCTCTGTTCAGGAGTTCGCCGTGGTCAAGCACCAAGCGGCGGAAAGGACTATTCAAGTAAAAGTCCGGATTATGGGTTGCCATCACGACAGTCGTACCGCGGGCATTGATTTCCTTGAAAATCTTAAAAACTTCTTCGGCGTTTTTCGGGTCAAGGTTACCCGTCGGTTCGTCAGCCAAAAGAAGATACGGGTTATGCACCATCGCACGCGCAATGGCCACACGCTGCTGTTCACCACCCGAAAGTGTATACGGCATGGCAAAGCGTTTCTGGCTAATACCCACGAGGGCTAAAGCGTCAAAGACCGCTGCATTAATCAACTTACTCGGCGTACCGACAATGCGGAGTGCAAGCGCCACATTTTCAAACACATTGCGGTCCGGCAACAACTTAAAGTCCTGGAAGATGATTCCCATCTTGCGGCGGAGTGACTGAATCTTGCTATCCGGTGTATTCTTGCTGTCATACAGGCAGTCGCCTGTAAACTTCACCATCACCTGGCCGCCACGTTCTTCGTCCGGGCGTTCGTCCATGTAAATCAGCTTCAAGAGCGTCGACTTACCGGCACCCGAATGCCCTGTTAGAAAAACGAATTCACCTTTATGAATACGCAACGTCACATTGGAAAGAGCCTTCCAATTATCCTCGTAAGATTTAGTGACGTGGTTAAAGTGAATCATAAGGCCCGCGATCTATTGTTTTAACGAAAAATAAATTATTCCGTCATGCGGATTTCGATATGGACCTCGTCGCGCCACTTTTTCACCAGCGCTTCAAGTTTCTGATTTTCGAGATGGGTTGCAGCCATCTGTTCAATCTTGCCATAATCTTCATCCAAAGTCAAATCGCGAGTCTGGCGGGAATCGTCCAGGCGGAACAGGTGGTAGGCGCCATCAATCAGAACAGGTTCCGAAATTTCTCCCACGTTCAAGTTCGCAACCGGTTCCACATATGCCGGTTCCATTTCGTTGCGCTGGAACCAACCGAGGCGGCCACCGGCAAAATTGCTGGACTTGTCTTCACTAAACTTCTTGGCGGCAGCGGCAAAGCCTTCTGTCGTCTTGATTGCATTTCTCAGAGAATCGGCGCGGGCAAGAACCGCGGCAGAATCCTTCGCCGTCGGAATCGTGCGGAGCAAAATCTGGGCAGAACGCACACCGTCTTCTTTACGGCCGAGCACGCGGGCAATATGCCAGCCAAGCTTCGTCTTCACCGGGTTAGAAGAATACTGACCGTTCTTCAGCAAATCCAAGGCACGTTCAAAGGCCGGATCCAACTGGCCACGCTTAAAGTAGCCGAGGTCACCGCCCTTCGCGGCAGAGGTATCCTGCGAATGGGCCTTCGCCAACAGTTCAAAGCTCATACCCAGGTTCAAGGTATCGATCAAGGCATCCGCAATACGCTTCACGGAATCAACAATCATGGAATCCGGTTCAATCGGCAACTGGATATGGCTCAGGAGCACGCAGTTGAACTGCTGCGGAATAGAATCCTTGTAGTTTGCAAAAAAGGCATCCACTTCTTTCTTGGTCGGCGTAACAGAACCGACGTGGCGCTGGCGCACGCGGGCCATTTCGATGTGGTTGCGGATTTGCTTCGAAAGCTGGTCGCGGTACTGCGCCATGCTAATGCCGAGCTGGGCACGAATCGCCTTTTCGAGCGTCGCAAGGTCCGTATTCTGGCTTGCGGCAAGCTGCGACAAGTGAGCATTCACGCGCTGGTCAACTTCGGCATCGGTAATCACAATAGAATCGCGGTCAATGCGGCTCAGCAAGACCTTTTCTTCAATCATCTGGTCAAGCACGTACTTGCGCTGGTCTGCTTCAGACATCGCAGAACCTTCGGGCGTTTCCTGAAAACGGTACAAGTTATTCAAGAATTCCGAACGCATAATCGGCTTGCCATCGACCACGGCCGCAACCCCTTCCATCAACACGGGTTCAGCCATGGCAAACGCGGCTAAAGCACTCAACGAAATAACAAATTGTTTCACTGCAACAGGAAACTTCATTACTTTTCCTTTTCGCTAAACACATTCATCTGCGAGAAAATCGGGCGTGCCTTCTTCCATTCCTTCTTCAGGCGGGCAAACACGGTCTTCTGGTGTTCGACCCAGGCGCGGGCAGCCACATCTTCGGCGACTTCGGCATAGGGCAACACATCGGCAGAATCGAGTCTCGACAGCACAACGACAGCCTTGAGCTGGCCACCGCAAAGCTTAACCTGCGAAAGCTTGCCGAATTCCACATCGGTAAACGACGGCAAAATGCAGCTATCGGGGCTAACGGCAACCGTGTCAAAGCGTTCAATGCGCTTCACCATCCAGCTTGCAGCCGGATAAGTTTCATATGTCAGCTTCTTATGTCCCTTATGGTACATTTCAGCCATCTGCCAATCCTTAAAGTAAATCACGGCACCGGTCAGCAAGTTCCTGCCGCGCACAAACAATTCCGGATGAGCGTGGTAGTAATCCAGCTTTTCGGTATCGCCGAGCATCATGGTGTCGGCAAACGTCTGCAAGTAATAGTCCACCGTGATCTTGCGTTCGGTACGTCTTACCTGTTCCTGAACGGCGGGGTCCTTCCAGAAGCCCTTGGCCATGGCTTCCTGGTAAATGGTTTCTTCATCAATCCAATGTTCCAGGAACGTCAGCTTTTCGCGGTCCGTCATGTAATCCCATTCAGGGACAAGACGGTAAAGTTCGGCCTGACGGAGTTTGGTTTCGCCCACCGAAACCACAACCGGGTCTTCCTTGGAAAATGGAACATCGCAGCCCGTCAAGCAAAAGAACGAGCATGCACAAACAGTCAGCAGAGAACGGATAATTTTATTCATCGGGGCTAAATTTAGAAAAAACCGAGCCCGCCGCCCACTCAAACAACATTCTTTTACTTTCAATCAGGCTTTTTTCTAAAGCCGCAATCCTAGAATTGGAAATAAAGGAACGGATTGTAGCTTTGTGTAAACAAAGCGAGAATGGCCACGATAAAGATGGCTAACGCCACAACCACACGAACCGGCGAAACCTTGCTGCACCAGTCAAAGCTGCGGAACTTCCAGAACGAAAGCAAGGCCGCAAGCGCCATAAAGAACAGGCAAGTCGGCGTAAAGATTTCAGCAGACAGAATCGCATCGGCAGAGCTCACCGCATTGAACCCGAGCATGCACTTCCACATGCGCCAGGCTTCGCCGATATTGTCGGCACGGAACAGCACCCAGCCAAACAGCACAATCACCTGCGTAATCAGGACCTGCACCACTTTGGGAGCCTTGTAATAGAAAGCGTTCTTGTTGTTCGCGCGTTCCACGATCATAAAGAAGGCATGGTACAAGCCCCAACAAACAAAGGTCCAGTTGGCACCATGCCACACGCCGCTCACGAACATGACCAGGAACAGGTTAAAGTACAGGCGTGCCGTGCCCACACGGTTTCCGCCCAGCGGAATGTACAGGTAGTCACGGAACCAGCTCGTCAGCGAAATATGCCAGAACTTCCAGAATTCGGTAATACTCTTGGAACGGTAGGGGCCGTTAAAGTTGCGCGGGAAATGAAACCCGAGCATAAGTCCAAGACCAATCGCCATGTTCGAATACGCCGAAAAGTCAAAGTAAATCTGGAACATGTATGCAAGCGAGCCCCACCAGCTGTTGAGCACGCCAGGAGCATCAGCCGCAAACACTCGGTCTGCAATAATGCCCACCTGGTTTGCAAGGAATATCTTTTCGGCAAAGCCAAAACAGAAAAACGAAATGCCGCGCACAAAGTTTTCGAGCGTATGCGTACGGGTCGCCAGTTCTTCGGCCACAGTATTGTAGCGCACGATCGGACCCGCCACCAGCTGCGGGAACAAGGCCACGTAGCAAGCAAATGTCGCAAAGTCCTTTACCGGAGGAGCAGTCCCGCGCCACACGTCAATGGCGTAACTCATGGACTGGAACGAATAGAACGAAATACCCACCGGCAAAAGCACAGTCATGACAGAGAACGGTTCGCAACCGAGCTTTGTAATGACGTCATTGATGACGCCCATGCCGAACATGTAATACTTAAAGTAACCGAGCGCCCCGAGGTTCACCGCAATAGCGGCCCCCAGTGCCAGATTCCGTTGCAGTTTAGAAGCACCCGGAGCCGAAATAAAGCGGCCGGCCACGTACACCACCAGGGTGCAACCGAACATCAGGAACACGAGCCACGGTTCAAGCCATCCGTAAAAAACGTAGCTGAAAACCGTGATAAAGAAATTCAATAGAGAATGCTTCGCGTGCAGCTTGTACAACACGAAGTAGCCGACCAGGAACGTCGGCAAGAAATAGAACAAGAATAACTGGGAAGAAAAGACCACGAACTACTCGTTTACTTCGATAGCAAGGTAACGCGGAGATTCGTCGTCAAAGTATTCGTCTTCGACAGCGCCGTCCCAGTTGCCTTCGAGCGGCACGAGCTTGAGCTTATGCTTGGCCTTGGCCTTGAATTCGCCTACATTGCCCTTGGACTTGTCGGCCATTTTGTCCTTGACCTTACCGCGAGCAATCAGCGGGTTGTAAACGCCAACCAACACATCTTTGGCATCGAGTTTGCCCGATTCCACCTTCAGCACCTTGTACTTGAACACGTACACGTAGCTGTACAGGTCGTTACTCGGCATCTTGCCCGGAATTTCGGTCAAGCGGCCTTCAATAGCAATGGGATCAGCCACGGCAAAAACCGCAGCGGCAAACAGAATGGCAATCAATTTTTTCAGCATAATGCCTCCGGGGCCTAATATAGAAAATCTCGGCCGCCTAGTCGTCCAAAATGCAGCGGACAGACATTACCCAATCGGCGCTACTGGTCTGCTTAAAGGAACGCAGATTGCCCCAATCATCCAACAGACAGCGATATTCGTAATCATCAGAAGTCCAAAACGAGCCGTGAACGCCGCTACAGATGTCCGATTTTCCAAAAAAGCTGGTGGCAATGCCCGAGAACCCAAACAGGTCAAACCCGACTTCATTAGGCCAGGATTTAACGGATTTCAAGCCATCTCCCACTATGGTGCTATCCTCAAGCTCAATGGCAGCATAAGCTTCTAGTTCGTCCCATTCTTTGGAGCTCGGCAAATGCCAACCTTCGGGGCAAACCGTCAAAGCTTCGCTCTGATAGTAAAGGCGACCTAATTGCGTACAATAATATTCATGATCATATTCGCACGCGCTTTTTTCGGAGGCATAGTTCAAGTTTTGAGCCATCCAAGTCTGCCAGCCAATATTCACTGTACGGTAAACCTGACCGTCACGGGTATCCAAGAACTGACCATAGATGCCGGAACCAAGCATCTTGGAATTCAGGTTGCCGGTATAGACACAATCGTATTCAGAACAGTCGTATTCAAGCGTCAAGTCTATGTCCACATGCGACGAAGACGAAGATTTTACCGACGACGATGATTCCGGTACAGATTCCAAAGAACTCGCGACCGAATTTTCAGAAGAAGACTCCACCGCTTCGGAAGACACGCCTTCAGACGACGAGGATTCTTTATTCGTTTCACTAGACGAACTGGACCACCGCGCTGAAGAAGAAGATTTAGCCTTTTTTGATGAACTGGAAAGTTTCACCCTGAGCCACAGGCCACCTATACACTGGTAGTACGTGCCGTCATTCATCACCAAAGACTGCTTGGGGTTCGGATTCTCGACACACGGTCCCAGAGTCTCCACATTCAGGTCGTCGTCAAAAAAATCGTCTTCGAGGGAATCAACCGAAGAACCAGTCTCCACAACCTTGTCGTCACCGCCACAAGCCCCCAAGGCAAGCGCCGCCAACAACATGGTGTATCGCAAAAAAACTTTGCGCATTCCGTTCTCCTTCATTGCAACAGAGTTCCCTTTCCCAAGTATAACAAAAAAGGTTCCGACTTGCATCGGAACCTTTTTCACTGCTTCACTTGGACTCGAACCAAGGACAACGCGATTAACAGTCGCGGGCTCTACCAACTGAGCTATGAAGCAATCTAGTCGTTAGACTCGGTCGTTGAGATCGCTCTCATCGACGGCACCAAATATAGATATTCAGAATATTTCGTCAAGGGGTAAGTGCGAATTTTTGCGATTTTTTTTGAAAAAATTCATTTTCGAGGGCTTTTTTGCAACTTACGCATTCTTTTTGGCGTTTTGGACAAGCACCGCCATGTCTGCCGGGTACTCTTCGCAGTCGAAAACACGCGATTCCTTCCAGTAAGGCAACTGGATTTCGACCTTGTACGCATAAAGCATCTGCGACTTGCCGCCGAGGGCCTTTAGGTCTTCGGCGGAAAGGCCTTCTTCGGAATTGTCGACAGAAGGATCGCGGGACCAGGAGCGAGACATTTTCTCGTAGTAAACGCCATCAAAACTGTACAGGCGGTCGCCCAGAATCGGGTACCCGAGTTCTGCGAGGTGTGCACGAATCTGGTGCTTGCGGCCCGTCAAAAGTTCCGCCTCCACCACCGAGTACTTCGACTCGCCTGCCACCGGCTGCGATAACTCGCCCACACCCACCTTTCTAAAGCGCGTGTGGCAGGGTTTGCCATCGGCAAAGTGATGCATGCGAAGCCGCAAGCGGTCCGCGGGGTCTTCGCGCAAAGGCATCGTGCAGTCTACAGGCTCGCCCGCAGGGGTTCCTTCAACCGCGAAGTCCCCGCGCACGACCGCCATATAAAATTTCTTCAGCAAAATGCGATCCAGATTTTTCTGGAATCTTGCAGCCGACTCCGCATATTTCGCAAACAGCATGAGTCCGCCCGTATCGCGGTCCAGGCGATGCATGGGGGTCGCGGTTTCGTAATCCGTTCCGCGACGCACAATCGACGTAAAGGTATTGTAGAATATATGGCCCGTATGATGCACCGGCACGCCCGCAGGCTTTGCCACCAGCATGAATTCGTCGTCTTCGAATACGACCTTAAAATCTGTCGGGACTTCGGGCTCGGTGTAGTTCGTGACGTGGTACACCACCTTGTCGCCGCGGTGCGCAATAGTTTCCAGATTCGCAGTTTCGCCGTTTACCGCCACAAAGCCGTTCGCAATCTTTTCGCCCCACAATTCGCGACTGTGGTAAGTAAAACGCTTGCAAAGAGAATCGAGCAACAGCCAGCCTTCATGCTCCGGCTGCACCACGCTCTCGAAATACATATCTGAAGGTACTGGCATAAGAAAAATCGGGTTACAGGATTCAAATGTGGGATGTGAGATGAGAGATGTGTGATGTGCGATTAGTAATTAATCATTTCACATTACACATTCCACACCATCCATCTACTCTCTATACAGATTATGCTGTTTGATATACTCGTACACCTTCGGGTGCAAGCCCTTGGGTTCTTCACCGCACAGCAGCGCCTTGCGGATCGCGGTACTCGAATACACGCCTTCAAAGCCCTGCTCCGGCCCAAGCCACAAAAGGTCAGCATAACCCTTCGCCTTGTGTTCTACAATATCCGGCTTCGGGTAACCGTTACGGGCAAACACAATCAGTTCAATGTCGCGCAACAGGAGGTGTCCATTGTAGTTCGTGCCGAAAAAGTTCATCGGGTCGCGCCAATGCGGAATGCCGTCGTAGGTATCGGCACCGGTCAGCAGGCGAAAATTGACGTCCGGAAATTTTTCCTTAAGCCCGCACAAGAACACATACGAACCGCGAAAGTCGCCCTGTTCAATTTCCAAGTCCGAAAGAATCAGCCGCGGGTCGCCTTCCATGGCGAGTTCCAGCATGGCAAAGCGGTCTTCGGGGCTCGCATTCAGCTTCTTGTCCCAGCGGTCGGGACTTGGCATAAACCACACCTCGTCACAAAATCCTTTTTGCAGACAAGTCTTTGCTACCCTAATATGGTCCAAATGAACCGGATCGAACGCTCCCCCTAAAACAGCAACATTCTTCTTAAAATCAGACAAAACAAATCCCTAAAATTAAACCACTAGAACACGTACACCGAGAATCCCAAGTTCATCTGGATACGGCCACCGTGCACCTTCTTGTCCAGGAACGGATCGTAATGCGTCAGCACCCAGCGGTAAGCGACTTCGGCAAACAGCATCGTCTTCGAGAAAATAAACAACAGCGATCCAAAGCCCGCGCCCCATTCGTTCCAGGCCACGTCGCCCAAGTCGCTCAGTTCCTTCACGCGAGAATACGACCCCAGCAAATAGACTTCGCCCAGCAAGTGGAGCCCCAATTCGAAATCCATTTCCGAATGGTCCACCTGGTAGTCCTTTCCGTCATCGGCATCCTCTTCGTAACCGTACATGCCATACCCCACGCGGAACAGCGCAAGTCCCGGGTACCAAATACCGATCATCGGTTCAATCTGGCGGAGTCCAATTCCGCGGTCAGAACCCACGCCCGTGCCCGAGCCAAAGCCGAGCGCACCGCCCACAATCAGCGGCGTACGGATCCCGTTCAGCAACGGTCCGGCAGAAGTTCCCGTGGCAGCCCCCGTAGTCGGGTCAATGGCCGCTTCCATCTGCGACCAGGCCGGAACGCAGGCGAACAGCGCAAACACGAGCAGGGCGATTATCTTTTTCATAGGCACCTCACGATACGGCAATCACCGCCACCCCAAGCCCCATCAAGACATTCACCGCGGCATCTACCTTGGTAATCTTGAAGAACTTCGGGCGAATCGAATTTTCCTTGAAAATCTGCGAAATTTCCAAATGCGACAAGTACATCGAAACCGCAAGCTTCACAAACACGACGCCCACCACCCAGTAGGCCAAGCCCGAAAGGTAAGTCAGCAAGATAAACAGCACCGAAAGCGTTCCGGTCAGCAAGAAATTCGAACGACGGATCGAACTTTCGTCCGAATCGTTCTCCAGCGCCATCGCCTTGAATTCCTTGACCTTTTCGCAAATTGCCTCGTAACTCGTCACCAACTGGTGCAGGTTATAGCCCACCAGCACAATCGACGCCACCAAGGTAATTTTTATCGCAATATCCATCAAACCTAGTTCCTAGAATTCAAAATTCTCAAATAACTCGCATAGCGGGCCCGCGAAAGCTTGCCCGATTCCACCGCTGCGCGCACAGAACAGCCCGGTTCCTTCAGATGCTTGCAGTTGCTGTACTTGCAAGTAAACAAGTCACCCTCGAAAAATCCCGGGAAAATCTTCGCCAAAGTCTCGCCGTCCATGTCATCATCACCGTCGGCAAGACCAATGCTCCTGATCCCCGGCGTATCGATCACGTAGCCGCCACCCGGGAAATCGAACAGGCTCGAAGAAGTCGTCGTATGCCGACCCTTTCCGTCGCGTTCTCGCACGGCACCCGTTTCGAGTTCCGCACCCGGTACCAAGGCATTCACCAGCGTCGACTTACCCACGCCGCTCTGTCCGCTGAACACAGACGACTTGCCCAGGAGTTCCTCGCGCAGGCGTTCCAGGCCCACACCCGTCTTCACGCTCACAGGAATCACCTTGTCCACGATACTCATGAAGTCGCGGATATCGTCGTTCAGGTCAGTTTCGCCATTCGGCAGCAGGTCCATCTTGGTCAGCACCAGCACAAACGGCAAGTTGTTCAGGTTAGCCGCCAGCAAGAAGCGGTCCATAAATCCGTAGTTGAATTCCGGCTGCGTCACGCTCGCAACAATCACCACCTGGTCAATGTTCGCTGCCAGGGTGAGCTTACGCCTAAAGCTATCGCGGGGACCGGGGCGCTTGAGTTCGCTCTTTCGCGGGAGCACTCGCACCACGCAATACTTCTGCGAGCCAACGCCTTCGCCAGAATCTTCGTCTTCGTTCACCTGCCCCAAAAGCACGCGGTCACCCACCGCCGGGAATTCTCCCAGCGCCTTCGAAGTCGTCGCACGGTACATGGCCGTGACAGTCCCTTCTTCCGGCAAGCGCACTTCGCAAGTGCGGCGATGCACTTCGACCACCAAGCCCTCGACGCAATCCTTCTCGTCGATCTTTTCGAGCGGATCCTTGATTTTCTTGATACGGGGATTCTTGAATTCGCGACTGAAACGCTCCTTGACCGGGCGCTCGTCTACCACGCCCGATTCCAATTCACGCATCACGTCAATACGCCTGCTGCGGTGATCGCGGCGGGTCGGCTTTACGCGACGGAGCGGTTCCGGTTCGTCATCGAATTCGTTATTTAGCATCTTTCTTGCAATTTAAAAAATCCGGAAGCGTTTCCTGGAGTTCTTCTTCTGAAACAGGCCTATCCTGACGAATGGACTCCATTAAAAAATGAATCGCCTTGAGTCTTCCATTACATTTTTCGATACAGTTGTCGTAAAAGCCCTTCGTTTTGTAGTCGCCTTCGTTGATATGCTCCGACGCATACAGAAAATGCTCCACGCATATCGAAAGTTGCTCGGCTTCCGCCCGCAAGTCCACAAGATTGCTTTTGGTAAAAAACGGCATACCGCAAATATAGTAAAAGGGGGACGCCTCCCCCTACTTGCAGCCCCGTCTCGCCGGGTCTTCCAGTACCCTCTCTGCGGGCGCTCGCCGCCCCGCAACGCCCCGGCCTCAAAGCAGCCCACGGCTCCAGAGACGAGCTCGTTTCGCTCACATGGATTCGGCCTTCGGCCTCTAATGTTCGCTCAACGACTCATCTTCTTCCGCCTTAGGGCTCACTGTCATGCCACTAATTTGTCTTCCCCGCGAAGGCGGGGATCTCCTCTCCTATCCGAGAAAGGAGCGTTTATCAGAAAGCGCACCGGCTCAGCCTGCTCCGCATCAATAAAGGATTAGTAATCCTTTACGCAACGAACGCTATAGGGAATATGCTTCCCTAAATGATCATTATTCCCAAGCCAAACATAATTTTCCACAATGGTAACCACATAAGTTCCAATAGAACTAGACTCATTAGGAAGCAGAAAATTTGCTTGCCCCCAATTCAGTTCATACGCTCTCATCGTGAAAAGCACAGACATTCCAGAAGAATTAACATATCGATTATTCAATTCCCAATTCGCTTTTGAAACCAAATCTTGTCCAGCAGACGACGCAAAGTTTTTCCACTCATAACCGTTCATGATATGCCAGCCATCTGGACAAATTCCCTGATGTATGCGGGTGTAGCCACCAACGGTATCTTTCCAAAGAACTGAATCATATTTGGCTGGCAACCCCATTGCCTCACTCCAAGCATATTTTCCACCCCAACCATTATTACAAAACCATTCATCGTTTAGATCACAGTATTTTTCCACCTTGTTGTCATCGCGTACAAGGACGCTAGTATCTATCATCACCCCGTAATTCAAGTTTTGGGCAAAGACCTCTATTGTTTTATCAGAGCCGTTACGATCAATCAAAATTGTCGTCCGATACACTTGATGATCGCGAGGATCTTCAAACTCGCTATAGATAGGATCATACTCCGTAGCAAAAAGGCTATCCATATTGGGATAAACTTTAGGCAAATCAACATAGACAATTGTATCTACAATCCAGTCGTTATTTTCACAACGATAGTATTTTATTCCCCATTCTTTTACAACCGTATCCCGATCACCTTCGTTACAAAAAAGATACACGCTACTACTTGACTCCACCACCGACGAACTACTATTCTTACCGCTTACAGAACTAGAAGAGGATTTCTGCTTTTCTACTGATGAACTAGAATTTTTCGAACCCTTAGATGACGAGGATTGGAGATTACCACTCGAAGACGAATAATCACCGGCCGGTTCTGGGGAAACAGAAGAGGAAGAATCGTCTCCGCATGCAACAAGCATTGTCAGGAGAACGGACAAGACAAGAACGCTTTTAAAAATCTTCACAGAACCTCCAGTAACCTCAATCGTTTTTGACAAATTTAGTTAAATGTCGCAGGAATTGAAAAAGCCGACCCCAAGGATCGGCTTCGAGAGCTTCGTATGATTTGCAACCCGACCACTATGCAACTTCTATGTCAAGTTTGCTTTCGGTATAGCGTTTGACCACAGAATTAAGCAGAGTCTGGTACGGAATGCCGACGCGTTCAGCCTTCGCCTTGAACGCTTCCAAAACGCCCGGATCAAAACTCGTCCCGACTTTAGTCTTGCGTTTTTTAACAATTGCAATGGCTGTTGCCATCGAGGGTGCCGGAGGCATAGCGGTACCGGCATTACCGCCTGTTTCTTCGTACTCTTTCTCAAGAGCCAAAGCAAGTTCCTTGTTCGTCATAATTACCTCCTCGGGAAAAGCGTAATCAGTGTATCCGTGAGCGCATTATAGGCCAACCTAAATTTGCGTCCATCAAACAAAGTATCTACCAAAATCACAGAGCTGTCAAGATCAGATATTCTCCAAGATACGATGGGACCATTGGAATCAAAGAAAGACCTTACCTGTTCTTCGGAAATACCTCTCTCGTCCATTCTCTGTTTTGCGTGTTCGCTAATTATTATGTTCATAATATATATTTCTATCTAGATATTGTCAAGATATTCCACTTTAGAGTGAAATTGATTCACCCCTCTTTACTATCACGCTTTTTTGGGCCACTTGAATACCATTTTCGATTGTAAAATTTTCAACAAAGCCGATCAGCGGAAGAAGAACCTTTCGTTTCTACAAATATTTCTATATTCACGCCATGCTCCTAGCGCTCGTTAAAATGTCCCGGCCGGTGAACATCGTGATTGCGATGGTCACGCTTGTGATTGGCTACTACCTGCTTTCGGCATTGCCCACGACGGCGGGCGGTATCGAATGGATTCCGTTTATTTTGCAGGCGTTCGGTTTTGCATTTGCAATTGCCTTTGCGAACATTCAGAACGACATTTGGGACTTGGATAGCGACCGCCTGAATCGCCCGGAGCGTCCGCTGGTGAGCGGAGAGGTTTCGGTGGCGGCGGCGCGGAGGGCGTGGATTATTCTTCTTGTGCTCACAGTTGCGGCGGGCCTTGCCGACAGCCTGATGACCAAGACGAACTTCACGGCTTGCATTTTCTTTGTGCTACTCAGCGCACTTCTGGTCGCCTACAACAAGTGGCTCAAGCACATCCCGCTTTTAAAGAACATGACAGTCGCCTTCCTTTGCGCAACACCCCTGATTCTCTGCCTGTTCTACCCCACAGGCCTCAAGGAATCCATCGAATCGACGCTTGGAATTTCGAACAAAATCGGACTTCTCTACCCCGCGATGCTGTTTGCGTTTTTGCTCACGACCGCCCGCGAAATCTACAAGGACCTGGAAGACGAAACCGGCGACCTCAAGGCTGGCATCATGACGTTCCCGCTGATTGCAGGCGCCCCCACCGCTAGGCGCCTCGCTGGCCTCATTTGCCTTTTCACCTGGGCCATTTTACCGCTGCCTGTCGCGCAGGGTTACTACCCCATGCTTTTCTTGATTATCACCGGAATCGCCTTTACCCCCGCCGTCATCGCGATTCTCGTTTTTGCAAACAAGCGTAACTACCGAAACGCTCAAAAACTGGTGAAAATCGCCATGTTCGCGGGCCTTATCGCCCTCGTTGTAAGCTGCTAAAAGCCTCCTTACTCAAAAAAAAATACTTTATCCCGAACCAAAACGGTAAGTTTTTTATAACTTTCATTTGCTTTCCACTTTAAAGGAGGAGATATGAAAGTCACAAAGATAATCCTGGCATTACTGTTTTTACCCCTTGGAGCATTCGCCCTAGACCCCCCGATAGAACCGATCGATACGGTTTATGTGTCTAACGAATCCGATTTTGAACATAAATATTCTTACGAAGGCTGCTGGACTCAAGACGAAAGCACAGTCTACATATTAAACAAAGACGTGACATTATCACAATGTCTTCTTATTTCGGTAGCAACCACTACCACCTTAGACCTTCATGGGTTTAGACTAACACGCGATTCGCTAAACCATTCGAATGAACAAAAAGGAGAAATTTTCGTCGTCAACGGCGCACTAATAATCGAAAATAACGATGAGTCGCGGAATGGCGGAATAATTGGAGACTACGTTACAAATACAAATAATGCTCCTGCAATTTTAGTCAATGGCGCCATGTTCCTGCAAAAGGGATTTATCCGATCTAATAAAGATGTAGATCCGGTCATTAACGTACAAGGAGACCTTAAAATAGGCGGAGGAATGATTTACGCCAGTGATATAGGGATTGTAGCCCAAGCCGGTTCAAAAGTCAACATGAAGGGTGGTTCAATTGATGCAAACAACAGAGGCATCATCGCAAACAAAGGCTCCAAGGTGACCATTTCCGGTGGGTCAATCTATGTAAACTACGCCGTAGAAGCTTTCGAAGACATCGATATTTCCGGCAATCCTCATTTTTACAAGACCGACGCAATCGTCCTGTCCAACGGAAAGAAAATCAATATTGTAGGCGAATTAAAAAGCGATGCCATCATCAACCTGAACATCGCAGAACCTTTGTCTGACAAAAATCCGAAGATTGCCCTTTCCACAAAATCGGAATACGTTACCAAAGACGCCATCAATAATATCTTCAGACATGTCACAGGAACAGCAACTGGTTACGAATTATACGCCTATAACAACACGCTCATGTTGAAAAAGGATTATCCCGCCATCCGATACATCACCGAAGACGGAAAAACAATCGCATTCATCGACGGCGACTACTACGGTTCCATCGGCGAAGTCGAAGCTAAAACAGTTGACTCCGTCGTTTTCGAAAGAAAGTTCCCTCTTTCAGCAAACGGATACTCCACGATTATGCTCCCCTTTTCAGCCAAGTTGAATCAACTCAGCGGAGTCAAGAATATCTACTATTTCAGAGGTGTCGAAGAAGTCAACGGCAAAATGGAAGTCCAAGTTCAAAACTTAAAAGATGGAGCCGAAGATATCAGCCAAGTAGAAATCCAAGCTTACAGGCCATATCTCATTCAGATGGAATCCGATACCCTTAAAATTAAAGGTGCAGTAGAAATAAAGTCAAATAACTCCTATACTGTAAGCAGTAGTGGTCTTTGGTTTTTTAATGGCAACGACGAATTCTTAGAATTTACATCAGAGCATGTTGCGGGTGACAACATTTATGGATTTAACGATCAAGTCACAGAAAACTTTAAAACAGCAGGCCAGTTCGTCAAAATTGGTACCGGAGCCGCAATACCACCCTTCCGCGCATTCATATTTACCAGAGACATTTTCGGTCCCGAATTCAAGGAAACGAAACGCCCCGCCACCATGGACGTAGTCATCGTCGAAAGTACCAATGGCAACGAACACACGACAGTTATCGGGCGCATCGATACACGCACCGGCGAATTCAAGATGAACCGTAACTACGACCTCAAGGGCCGCAAGCTGAACGGCACACACCAAGCCCGCGGTGCCTACTACGGCAAGAAAGTTTTAGTGAAATAAGGAGGACACTATGAGCAACGAACAGAAAAAGAATTACTTCGCCCCCGAAATGAAGGAAATCAAGCTCAAGAACCAGGCCCACCTGCTACAAAGCAGCGAACCCTACACAGGCCTGCTTTCAGCGGTTGATTCCTCGTTGGACAAGTCCGACAAGGCATAAGACTCTTTTACACAAAACGTAAGTTTTACAAGAAGGTTTTACACAAGTTGTAAAACCTTCTTGTTTTGCAATTTGAATTTTGGCGTTTTTAAGCCAAAATCGCCAAAATGGCACATTTTTTGCTTTACAAGGGCGGCCGCTTCCTTGCTTGCACCCGTCTGGGTGGGCTGTGACCTTCGAGGTAGGGGAAGCATACATTTCAAAGAGGCGTTATGCTCGACGAATTGCACGAAGAATGCGGCGTGATCGGCATTTACAATGGCGACACTGTCGTAAGGAATATTACCATGGGGCTTTACGCCCTGCAACACCGCGGGCAGGAAAGTGCCGGATTCGCGGTCACCGACGGAGACAAGATTCGCGTCCGCAAGTCAATGGGACTTGTATCGACCCTTCTCCGAGAACACGACATCAATGAATTTGACGGCTTTGCAGGCATTGGCCACGTGCGTTACAGCACCACAGGCGCCTCAACGCTTGCCAACGCGCAGCCGATTCTGGTGAGTTGCAAATGGGGCCAGATTGCAGTCGCCCACAACGGAAACATCACTAACGCCGCCGAGCTCCGTGCCGAAATGGAAGCCGACGGCCATATTTTTCAGACGACATCCGATTCCGAAATTCTTCTGCACGAAATCGCGCGCACCGAGGCCGCAGACCTAGGTGAAGCCATCAAGAAGGCCGTCACGAAATTTACCGGCAGTTTCTGCCTTGTTTTCATTAGCAAAGACTCCATGTATGTGGCCCGCGACGGATTCGGATTCCGCCCGCTGTCGCTTGCACGCATGGGTAAAGCCTGGTGCGTTGCCAGCGAAACCTGCGCCTTCGACTTGCTGGGCGCTCACTATATTCGCGACATCCAGGCCGGCGAATTCCTGACCATCACCAAGAACGGGCTGCACTCCGAACGCTTCGTGCAAAAGGACCGCTTGGCCCACTGCATTTTCGAATACATCTACTTTAGCCGCCCCGATTCCAAAATTTTCGAACAGAGCTGCGACAAGGTCCGCCGTAAAATGGGCAAGCAGCTCGCCAAGGAATGCCCGGTGGATGCAGACATCGTGATCTCGGTACCCGACAGCGCTACTACCGCCGCGCTCGGCTACGCCCAGGCGAGCGGTATCCGCTTTGAAATCGGCCTGCTCCGTAACCACTACGTGGGCCGTACCTTCATTGACCCCACGCAGAACGTGCGCGAACAGAAGGTCAAACTCAAGTTCAACCCCATCGAAGGCGTGCTCAAGAACAAGCGCGTCTGCGTCGTGGAAGATTCCATCGTGCGCGGCACCACGCTCAAGATCCTTTCCAAGATGCTGCGCGATGCCGGTGCTTTAGAAGTGCATATCCGCATTGCATCGCCTCCGGTCGCACACCCGTGCTTCTTCGGCATGGATTTCCCGAGCCAGGGCGAACTTGCCGCAAGCTCCATGACGCCTGCCGAAATCGCCAAGATGCTCGGCGTTGAAAGCCTTGGCTACCTAAGCGTCGAAGGCATGAAGGAATGTACCGGCGAAGGCGAAAACTACTGCGCCGCCTGCTTTGACAACGACTATCCCGACTACATCGGAATAGACACGACAAAGACCCGCTGCGGTTAAAAGAAAAAGCGAGAGCATTTGCTCTCGCCTTTTTTATTTTCGTCTAAAGCCAAATTAAATCTGGTTATATGTCCACTTGACGTGATCGAGCATGAACTCGTGAGCATCAAAGGCGAGCCCGAACTGTTCCTGGATCTTGCTCACGTCAAAGAGCATGGGTTCATCGCCCCAACCGAGGTCCGTTTCAATGATTTTGGACTTGCAACCGGGCTTCATCGAGACCATCATTTCGGCGATTTCCTTCCAGCTCATCCAAACTTCGCCAAGACCGAGGAAGATTTCTTCGTTCTTGTCGGATTCAAGCACGCTCAGGTAAAGCTGAGCCTGCTGGCTTGCGTGAATGAACTGCGTACCGTCATTCTTGATGATATTGATGTCGCGGTTTTCCTTGACAGCCTGCGCCATCGAGAAGAATCGGCGGTCCGGCTGAGAGCAGCCATCGGGCCAGGCGGGGTTACCAAACGTATAACCCGGGCGAATAATGTTGCGGGTCATCTTGACTTCGGGGAACTGCGTTCCATAGCCATGGGTAAAACCCAAGACAAAAGCTTCGCCAGCGGCCTTGGTAGCACCGTAAAGGTCCATCGGCAAGTTGCTCGTCACTTCGCGCATCGAGGGGCGCATACGGCCCATTGCCGCGGTACTGCTGGTGTAAATAAACTTCTTGCAACCGGCCTTTGCCGCATTTTCAAGCAGCATCACCGTTGCGCGGGTATCGTTAGCAAGCATCGTGCTCGGGGTATCGCCCCAGCCCAGGGCAATATGGATGCAGGCGTCACAGCCTTGGAGTCCTTCGGCCATCAGGTCAAAATCGGTCAGGGCGCATTCCACGAACGAGACATTGGAATTTGCCTTGAGTGTCGGGACCTTATTGGGGTGCCTGGTCGCAATCACGACTTCGTGACCCTTTTCCAGAAGGGCCTTGACCACGTAGTGGCCTATGAATCCAGTTCCACCTGTAACGAAAACTCGCATACATATACCTCTCTATACCTACAAAATACAAACCTTTTGCAATACAGGCAACCTAGTTTATTAAAAAATGTGGAATGAGTGATGTGGAATGTAAAATGAGCTATCCATTGTCCATTATTAATTACTCATCTCACATTTCACATTAACCATCGTCTACCGCCTTCTTTCTACTATTTTACTACATTATTCACAAAGATTTTTACTAAAGAGGTTTATAATGGCTCGTTTGCGCGTACTCGTTTTAATGGGTGGCCCGTCCACCGAACATGATGTTTCCGTTGTCAGTGGCACCGGCGTTGTTCGTGCCATGAACCCGGACCGTTACAACATCCACCCGGTGCTCATCGACAAAGACGGCACCTGGCACTGGTCTTCCCGCGAACTTTCCCCCTACCAGAAGGACAATTTCTCGGTGAACTACTTCCGCGGACTCGAAGGCACTGCCGCAAACTGCAAGAAGAGCCCCGCCCTTTCTGAACTCCCCGATGCCGACATCGCCTTCCTCGCCCTGCACGGCAAATGGGGCGAAGACGGCCACATTCAGGCCTTGCTCGAAAACTGGGGCATCCCGTACACCGGTTGCGGCCTCCTCGCATCAGCCCTTGCCATGGACAAGGTGAAGTCCAAGGAAATCTATAAGGCTAACGGCATTCCGACTCCGCCGTACCGCGTGATTTGGAAGCATGACTTCACCGGCGACACGCTCGTATCCGTTTCCGACGAGCTCGGATTTCCGCTGGTGATCAAGGACCCGCTGGGAGGTTCCTCCATCGGTATCGGTATCGCCAAGGACTTGGACGAAGCCGGCAAGATTGCCCAGGACCTGTTCAAGGATTCTAACCGCCTGCTCTGCGAAAAGTTCATTGCCGGCGAAGAAGCCAGCTGCGGTTACATCGAAGGCGAAAAGCCGCTTCCGCCGACCGAAATGCGCATGACCACCCGCGAATACTTCGACTTTGAAGCCAAGTACAACGGCGAATGCAAGGAAGTCACTCCGGCCGAATTCGACCCGGATCTCACGGCCCGCATCCAGGAACTCGTGAAGAACGCCCACTACGCCTTGGGCGGTGCCGGCTACAGCCGTACCGACGTCCGCATCACCAAGGACAAGCAGTTGTTCGCTATCGAAACGAACACGCTCCCGGGCATGACTCCCACGTCGCTCTTGCCGCAGCAGGCTGCCTGCAATGGCATTACTTACAGCCAGCTGATTGACTTGATTATCGACAAGAGCCTCTACATCAAAAGATAAAGTTGGTAGAACTTAGTTGGTAGAGCTTAGATAAGAAAAACTCTTCTAAGTTCCCACCTAAAGGTGGCCATGTCCACCTAAGTGCTAAAGCACTAAGTGGCCAAAGGTAAGCTCTAAGTTCTAAGCTCTAAACTCTAAGTTCTAAATTCTAACTATGTTCGACTTATTTGTAGATACTTCGCGCAAGGGAATCTCGATGGCGCTTCTGGAATCGGGCGCCGCCGACCCCCGTTACTTTGAATCCATTGACGAGGCGGCGCGCGGAGAAACCGCGTCTGCCATGCTCGACGTCTTGCTTGAAAAGGCAGGCGCCGCCCTCGACCAGGTCACTCGCGTCATGGTGACGCTCGGCCCCGGTTCTTTCAGCGGACTGCGCACGGGAGTCGCCTTTTGCGAAGGCTTAAGCTTTAGCGGCAAGCGCAAGCTCTACGGCGTTTCTACGTTGCAAGCCCTCGCCTGCTTTGCCGACGCGCCCGAAAATGCGGCAGTTGTCATCCGCGCCCGCAAAGGCTACTGGTACCTGCGCCTTGCCGACAACGAAAGCTTTATCGAGACCGCCCAAGTGGTCGACGCCCTCAAGGCAAATCCGGTAAAGACCGTCGTCGTAGACGAGGCCGTCCTCGCCGACGAAACATTGCCTGCCGTATTCAAGGAAATCGGAGCCGCGACGGTTCTCGACAAAGGCCGCCCACTAAGCGATTGGGCCAAGTTGTTCGATTCGGTCACCCCGAGCTTGATGCAAGAAGCAAACTACATTCAACCGTCGTACTTCGAAAAATTGCACTGAGTTTGCCCAAAACCTCTAGGAACTGCGCCATGTCCATTCGCAAAATGAATTCCGCCGACATTCCTGCCGTACTGAGGATTCAGGGCGAACTTGCGTTTCAGGACTGGAACGAACGACAATACGAACAAGAAATCAAGGCGCCCTACACCTACGCCGTCGTTTACGAAAGCGAAGGCGCCATTGAAGGCTACGCCGTATTTCACTTGCTGGGCGCAGATTCCGAACTGCTCTCGATTGCCGTAAGCAACAGCGCTCAGCGCAAGGGAATCGGCACGCAGCTATTGCATGCAGGGCTTTCGCAACTCGATCTAGACAAGTCCGACTGTTGCTTTCTAGAAGTCCGCGAGAACAACATCAAGGCACGCAACTTCTACGAAAAGCACGGATTTAATTTGTTCGGAATTCGCAAGAAATATTACGCCGATGGCGAAAATGCGGCGCTTTACCGCACCGAAGGAGCTCAAATTGGCTAAGCTACCCACCAAAAAACAGATTCAGAAAAAGAAAATCATCCTAAGCGCAGTCGCTGCCGCTTTCGTTTTCTTGATAATCGTCTTCTACATGGTCATGACACGAAGCGGTCACTGGCTTGTCGATGACGATGAATTCGAACATGTAAAGTGGGCCGTGGTTCTAGACGGTCAATCCGCCGACATGGAACGCATTGACCTCGCCGCCGAACTCATGGCAAGCGGAAAGGTCGATTCCGTGCTCATACTCGGTCGCCGCATTCTCCGCAACCGCAGCAACGCCGAATTCTATCTCGAAGACTTTATGCGCCTCGGCAGCTTCGACAGCAACGCCGTCTATATCGCTCGACACGACGACCCTTCAACAATCGGCGAAGCCTACACCATTATCCCCTGGCTCAAGCAGCACAATGCCGACACCGTCTTGCTGATTACAGGAGCCGCCGCCACGCACCGCGTCAAGCGCATTTTCAACGTACTCTCGGGCGAATCTCCGGTTTACCTGACCACTGATATTCACCACTACCAGTATAACGCGGATTCCTGGTATTCCAGCCGCGAATCCCGCAAGGAATGGCTCCGCAACTGGCTATCGCTCGCCGCCTCCTATTTCGATTTGCTCCCGGCAGGCAACCTCACCGAAGCCGATTCTTTCTACTACAAGCCCATTGTTTCGGCCAAGGAATACGAAGCCGAAAAGAATCCCGTAGTCGATTTGCAATCGCTGCTTCCGAAGGTCAAGGAAAAGTTGGAAGAACCGGTGGAACTCCCCAAGGATACGCTCGCCAAGGACACGATCGTCAAGGACACCACCAAAAAAGAATCCGCTAAATCCGACAAAAAAGAAACTGACAAGAAAGAAGCCGACAAAAAGGATTCTGACAAGAAGGATTCCGCTAAAAAAGATTCTACCAAGTCAGAGCAGAAATCCGAACAGAAAAAAGAATCTGACTCTAAAAAAGATTCCAGCAAAAAATAAAACAGGCTAAGCAACCTGTTTCAATTGGACAGAACTATTATTCGGTGCAAAGCAACGCGAGCACTGCAGTAAGCGGCGCATTCCAGTTAATGGCCGTTTCGTTACTTGCAAACGAGATGCGTTCATCCGTATATGAAAAGCCAGAAGCTTCACCCGGATAATGCGGCACCACATTCGGCGTACGGTGCATGTCCTGGCGGTCGCTGTTGATGCCACCCACCAAAAGTCCCGGAATCGGTTCTTCCACGCCATCGGAATGGCTCAAGCGGTGGTGCGGTTCTTTCGGCGAACTCCAGGCAGAGCCCGTCACAAAACTGACGTCTACCGGATTGCGTCCGTAAATGTAATTCACCAGTTCGCGGCACCAGAAATCGAGCGACATACCGCCCAGGCTAGGAGCCCAGCGCTTTACGATTGCAAGCGTCAGCGCGTGGTTTGCAATATCGCCATTGCTCCCCCAAATGAACCGGCGCACGGGAATGCCGTAAGCGTCGGATCTCTGCAAGTCAATGATTTCGCGGGCTGTCATGGCAAGAGTGGTGCGGGCAGAAATGCGGAATTCTTCGTCCTTATCTTGCAAGGCGAGCGCAATCCAGCCAAAATTCTGGGTATCGCGCCAGTCCAGGCAAGACTTGGGCGGAATTATCGTCATGTCTTCCAGGAGCAGCGGGCGCAAGCTTTCGGCGGTAAGGCCTTCCACCGCTTCGCCGCGGGCCAGCAATTCGCGGTAAAGCATCGCGCGGGCCCAGAAAAATTCGTCTTCGGCATGTTCGTCGCCGTAACCGCCACTGCCTTCGGTATTATGCGGCCAATCTTCAAACGGGCGCGACACCGCCCAATTGTAGGCCTTTACCGCGGCTTGCAGGCAGCGTTCTGCGAACGCCGTATCGCGTTTGCGATACACGCGCGAAGCGGCTGCAAGCGAGCCCGCAAAATTCAGCGTTGAGGTCGTCGACTTTCCCAGAATCATGCGCTTTTGCAAAATGTCGGAATCTTTAGGAGAAACAAAGCCGTCCCAATGTTCAGGCGTCACCTTAAAGAACACACCGCCATCGTTGTCCTGCATGCGCAAGAAGAATTCAAGTTCAAAGCGGACTTCGTCCATCAAGCTGTACATCTTGCGACCATCGGGACCAACCACCGGATCAGCCGAATTGATGGCCTTGTAGGCGCGATTGTCGCTCGCGGAATCCGCAATCAATTCGCAAGCGAGCAGCAACGTCGCAACAGACACGCCGCCATTCACAATGTACTTGCCATAATCGCCGGCATCGTACCAACCACCGTGGGCATTCCAAGTTCCTTCGCGATTCATACTCGGATGGAACCCAATGCAATCGTCCAGGTGAGCCGCAGGCCTTGCCCACTTGCCCGCAAAATCGGGAGTCAAGTCTACACCGCTACGCTGGTAATAAAAAGACTTGATGTTAGCGAGCAATTGGCGGTAAAGCCATTCCGTCGAAATCTCAAAAGGTTCGGTTTCAAAAACCAAAGCCTCTTTTTCGGCAACATTTTTCTTCAAAATCTGGATAAAAAAGATTCCCGTTTGAGAAACACCCGAGAAATCACCAGACCAAAGGGTTTCGCCGGTATATTCGCAAACGCCATGATGTTCAAAAGAACCCTCCACCAGAGAGCCTTCCCACATGGTCGACATATCATCGCAATGCAAGCGTCTTACAACACGGAATTTATAGGAATCAGGGCCTTCGCTGGCGGATTTAAACTCCTGCGGATTCACAAAGAAAATCTTTGCCGCGTCGGGAGCATAACCGACATGGTTGTAGCGAACAGGAATCTTCATATGACAAGAATAGTTATTCATAATACTATTCTCTAGCTCCCTTGTATACATATCTGTTTACCGCTGCAACCGCGCATATTCCAAATCCATCCCTAATGATAACGAACTATAGCAAATTCTTTGCTATAGTTCGAAAAAATCCCTAAAAAAAGCGTAATTTTTTGTTTGGGTTAGCTAGAACTCGTAATTCAAGGCCGCAATTATGTAGAAATCTTTATATTGGTCGGCCTTGCTATCCGGGCGGTAGTTCAGGAGCGTACCAATGGTCCAGTCAGAATACAACGCCGGAGAATGATGAATGCGCAGCTTTGCAGAGGCGTCAAGGTCAAATTCCATTTCGTCGTAATCCTGGTTCATGATTTCGTAGCTCAACAGGTTCTGGCGAAGGCTACCCGACAGCGTAAGGTCCAGGAAATCCGGCTTGAGTTCCATTTCCAGGTTATCCATCAAGGTCCATTCGAATTCGCTCATGTCGTTGCGGTTGTAGATCTTGTACCTAGGCGTCAAGGAAACCGTATTGCGAATTCCTTCGAGCGTCGTCGTCAAAGAAATCGGATAGCGCTGTTCCAAGTAGTCGCTGCCATGCAGGTAATAACCGAGAATGCCGTAAGTCTGGTACTTGAACTGGAAACGAGAAAGCAAGCGGTCCTGTTCGAATTCAGACATGTCCGTAAACACCACCAACACACCGCCGATGTTCAGCACATGTTCCGGCATCTTGTAAGACCAGCCCAATTCCAGGGTATGCTTCATCAGTTTTTCGGTGAACTGGGTCGCCAAATAAGGTTCATCGGCCAAGGCGTAGTAATCGGCCCAGCGGGCAGAGTCGATCTTGATGGTGTCAACGCCGTTGAAAACCTTCATCGACGGGCGACCCTTGATTTCTTCGAACCACGGATCGTTATAAATGCCCGAAAGGGCAGAATAGTTGGCGTACAGGCGCTGCGGCGTGCTACGCGTTCTGTAATTGAAGGCATACTTGAACGTAAGACCCATCTTGTCGTTCAACTTAAAATCGTTCTTCACGTAACCATCATGAATGTAGAGCGTTCTTACAGGATCCTGTTCATGTTCCTTGAGCCAGTTGGTGTGCGCGCCCGGGAGTCCCCACTGCGTACCTTCGCCCATACCGAATAAATTGTAATCGTTACCCTGGCCAGCAGCGTTTTCGACATTCAAGCAGTAACCGAATCCAAAATTCCAGAAGTCGTAAATCTTTTGCTTCAAGTTACCGCCGAGCATACGGGAATTCTGCAGCAAGTCTTCGGAACCGGCGCTGTAGTATTCGCTCCCCACATACCTGAAGAAACCTTCCACAAAAGTACGCGGATTCGACCACTGGTACGCACCAGAGAATGCCCAATGTTCATGGCCCCAGAATTCACCGCTCGTCGGAGCAATGTCATCGGTATGGATCGTCTTGGCGACCTCACGAGCCTTGTTCAAAAGCCTCTTCAATTCTTCGCGCATTTCAGCGGGAGTCATCATCGAATTTTCACCGAAGATCTGTTCCAGCTTTCTTCTGCTGAGCGAATTCACTTCGTTCACATTGCTCATCAACTTGTTGAGCAAAGCAAAATTAGACGGATCAAGCCCAGCTTCCGAGAACACCTGGTTCACGGCACGTATCTTGGCCGCATTCAGCGTATCTGCAGCACCCACTGCAATCTGGCCATTCAGCTTGATATCACCCGGATAAAACAGCCAGTTTCCATCGGCGAACAAGTTTCTCGAAGACACCACCGGTTTTGCGGTATTCGTGTTCGGGTCCATGCCGTCTCTCAAGAAGGGGTCTTCCAGATAATCCTTACTTGCCACAAAGCCCAAGGTTCCGTTAAAGCGACGGTGCATATTCCAGCGGACCTTTCCGCCACCCACCATTCTCTGGGCTTCGGCTTCGCCGTCATCCACGTAATCCTGGTAAACGTCGTAATTGCGTTCGCCCACCGTCTTGGGGGCATTCATTTCACCCATGAACACAGAGCCCATGAACATCGGGTCATTGGCTGAATTTTTGAACAAATTCATATCATAGCTTGCACCAAAGGCATGTAGTCCCGCCAAGTAAAGTTCGCCAGCGTTCGTATAGAAATCACCCAACACCAAGTGTTGCATGTCATCGGTATAACTGGCCTGGAACTGGTAAACCTTAAAGTGGTCCCATGCATCGCTCGAAATATCGGTCACCACCTCGAATGTCGCACCCGTCGGCGATTTCATCAACAGGTTTGCGTTCCAGTTCGTAAAGAATCCAGGAACCTGGAAGTAGTTGATATAACGTTCACCAGGTTTGATCGTATCGTCTTGCGAAATATAATCTTCGGCCGAAGAATTGTGGCGGGTCAGCACCTTGTGGTAACCCAGTTCAATGCCCACGTTACCCGAAATGCTCCATGATGAATCTTGAGACTCCTTCATGTTGCCCGCATACTTGGCAGCGTCGGCATACGGATTCACCGGTTCTTCACCAAGGTCATTCTTGTATTCGGAAGCGTTTCTCGCAAACAGTTTCGAATTGTCCTCCAATGCCGGGCGAATATCCTGCGGCGGGATATCTTCGGCCACAAAAGCGACTTCGTTGTTTTCTACGGTAGAATTTCTTTGCGTCAGAACGTTGTTGCCTAAATCAACAATACCGACTTCATTCATGTCGATTTGCGTACGCATTAGGTTCACAGTCGAATTCTCGCCTGCAAAGAGGGCCACATGGTTGCCCGAAAGCGTAGACGCGTCAATATCGATCTCGGCACTGTGCGTTGCCCACACACCGACATTTATACAGTCTTCGACTCGAGTCCACTGCAGGGCCACAGAGCCGTTGCGCACAAACACGCCCGCACGGCCCGCATTCGAAATAACACCGTCTCGCACATCGAGCGAACCGCTTTCGACCGCAATGCCGAACATGGCGTTTTCGATATGGGTTCCCTGAATTTCAGAGCGCTTGACACCCGTAACCGTAATTCCGTTCCACAACTTGCCATCTTCGGCAGAAGTCATGGTCACCGTGTTACCCTTTTCGCCCATAATGGCAACCGAGCCACCACGGACATCAAGCCCCGTCCCTTCGGAAAAATAAAGAGCCGTACCCGCTTCGACGACTAGCGCCTTCCCCTCGGGCACGACAATGGTTTCATTCACCAGATACGGTGAGTTGTCTTTCTTTAAAAATCCGGTAAGTGTACCGCCTATGACACTCTTTTCGAGCGTGCCCCCTTCAACGGCAAAAGCACTCGCATGGAGTGCTACCATAAATATTGCGGTTGAAGTCCAAACCCTTAGCTTCATCAACGCACCTCGTAATCCTTCTTAGCTCTAGCCGTGTATCCACTCTTGTGGACGACTTCGATATCTACATGGTTCTTCGCAGTTCGCGAAACCATTAACGGAATCTGGTAATCCAAAGTATGAATCTGTGTCAACGATTCCTGCAAGATAATCTTTCCGTCAAACCGGACTGTCACCTTGCTCAAGTATTCAGGATCGTTTTCAGGAATCCGGATTCTAAACTGGAGCGTTTGCGAAATGCGATCAGGAATATCTTGCGGCGGAGGCGGAACCTTCAAGATTTCTCGAGGCTTTCCAAAGACATCAATCGTGAATCGCTTGTTCGGATAGCAGCCCATGGTCTTTGTGAGTTCGACCTTGTTGGCGGCCTGGTCTTCGACGCGAACGACGTATTCGTGGCGGCCATTCTGGAGTTTAACTCTCTTCTGGGCATTCTTGGTAATCGTTTCTTCCGAAATCTGGCTACCGTCCGATTCAATGGCCATCACGGCAGCATCGTTCTGCATGTCGCCCACCGACACGTTTGCAACGCAGTGCAAGGAGTCGTAAGACGAAATGGCGGCGGTCGGAGCCTTGGTATTGACTTCGGAGCAAGCCTTATTGATCTGCAAGTCGATCGTCTTGGAATTCGTGAGGCCGGCGCCCTTGAATTCAAGCGTTGCCTTGTCAGCGGTCCAGAGGCCGTTTTCGTCGCTAATGGCAATCTTTTCAGAGAAGGTGTGAGCCTTGCCGTCAGCGGCGCGGATCAAGTTTTCGGAAGTAAAACCCTTGCCCACCGTCAAGATCAGCGATGCATTTTCGTCAGAGGTACGGTAAGAACCATCGACCGAAAGACCGCCTTCGCAGATTTCTACCGGAGAGGTCGTGGTCAGAATAAATCCATCTGCCGGAAGCGTTGCAGCCGCCTTCTGGGCTTCTTCGCGCAGTTCCTGCTGGAAGGTAGAGTCGGCCTTCTGCAATTCAGTCTGCAAGTCCTTCACCGACTTGGATTTGTCTGCCAAGATCTTGCTCAAGCGCTTGGCAAAGCGGGCTTCGCCCGAAGAGGCCAGTTTTACGACCACCAGGGAATCCGTCCCGAACGTGGTTTCGCCAGCGCCGATAAACACCGGCTTGTCAGAGCCTGCGGGCGTAATTTCGAGCTTACCAGTCTTAAGGCCAGCAAAGAACACGCCTTCGCCGCCAATGTAACCTTCGGTACCGCGAATCGATGCGGTTGCGGTTCCGGTCTTAAAGATAAACTTGGATTTTTTGTTTTTGAGTTTATGGACGGCAAAGTTCAAGAAACCTTTTTCGACATCGATCTTAGTTTCAAAGCCACCTTCGTCGTTGGGTTCAAAGAGTTTTTCCATTTCGACGATGGTGTTTTCGCCAATCATAATGGAGCTGCCGTCAGGGAGTCCGAACACGACTTCGGATTCGACACCCGTACGCACCTTGTCGGACTGATACACCTTGGCACCAGTCTTAATGTGAATCCATTCGTTCTGTTTAGCTTTCCAGCGGTCCACTTCACCCAAGGCCATACGGACTTTACCGACCGCTGTCGCAGAAAATACCATTGCCGGCATTACGGCAAGAATCATCATCGAGCGTAAAAATGTCTTACTTGAAATGGAAACTCTGACCATCATTAGCCCCTTTCTATATCAAGTAAAAAGATATTCTTTTTTTACGCAAAAAGCATTACTTTTTTTTACGAGGTGATATAAATCAAGCCCTAAACAGGCTTTTTTTAGCCACCGGCGAGTTTCACCGTATAACCGCGCTTTTCAAGCTCGGTTTTAAGCAAATTTCGCTTGTCGCCCTGGATTTCGATCACAAAATCCTTGACCGAGCCGCCTACCCCGCACTTTTGCTTAAGTTCGCGGCCCAATTCCTTGAGTTCGGCTTCGTCGAGCGGCACGCCAGTCACTACACTGGCCATTTTTCCGCCCCCGAGGCGCTTGAGCTGGATTCTTACCACGCCATCGCCCTGCGGACGCTCCGCCTTGGGCTTTTCCTGCTTGACACGGCCCCCCAATGCGGTAGAATAAACCAATGTAGAACGTTCCTCAATACCCATTACCAACCTCTAATCGTTTTTAAGTCCCAATCTTTCCATGGCAATCTTCTTGCCGGTCTGGAAATCGCACTTTCCGGAGCCCAACTTGGGCAAATCATCGAGCTTGAGCACGTAAGAAGGCTGCATCAGCGGCGGAAGTCCCACTTGCTTGAGCCTGTCCTTGGCCTCGTCTTCAGAAATATCGCCCGCAAACAACAGGGCAATCTTTTCGCCCTTGGAGCCATCGGGCACGGCCACCGTAAAGTGGTCCACGCCTTCGAAGAACGTCGTTTCCGAAATCTTGAAGTCCACAGAACCGAGGCTTACCATTTCTCCACCGAGTTTTGCAAAACGGCTATAGCGGTCCACAATGGTTAAGTAACCGTCTTCGTCTACATGGCCCTTGTCGCCCGTCTTGTACCAGCGGCGGCCATTGATAATCGCAATTGCCTGCGCCGTCTTTTCGGGATTCTTGAGGTAACCCTTCATAATCTGGGCGCCACCGATCAAAATCAGGCCGTCTTCGCCAATGGGCAATTCTTCCATGGTATCGGGATCCACAATGCGGAACTGCGTACCCGGCAGCGGTGCGCCCACGGTACCCGGCTTGTTGCCCACCAGAACCGTCTTGTAGTCGTCCATCAACACGTCCTTGGTATTCACGGCTGCCACAGGAGTCGTTTCGGTACAGCCGAAGCCTTCAAAGATTTCAAGCTTGAATTTGGTGCGGTAAAGCTGGCGAACATCCTCGCGAATCTTTTCGGCACCGGCGTAAATGCGGCGCACGCTCGAGAACATCAGCGGATGCACGGCGCGGTTCACGCCCCACATGCGAAGGAACGTGCCCGTCGCCACCATGAACGACACCTTGAACTGAGCACAAATGCGCGACACAAGCTTTGCATCGGTCGGATCGGGACAGGTGGCCACCGGCACGCCCTCCACAAGGCAAAGCATCGTCGTAATCGAAAAACCGAATGCATGGAACAGCGGGAGCGAACCCAGGAACACGTCATCGGCGCAGGGATTCAAAACGCTTTCGCACTGTTTGATATTACCCATCAAGTTGTAATGCGTGAGTTCCACACCCTTCGGCCTACCTTCGGAGCCCGAACTAAAGATTACCGTAGCCACATCGTCAAGCGTGACCTTCTTGAAGAAACGCAATTCCAGGTACCAGGCCGGCAATACGAGTACTCTCAAGAAGTTGAGAATCATGGTTCTCTTCGGAATCATCTCCTTAAGGTCTTCCATATAGTACACTTTGTACTTCGAAAGCAGAATGTCCATGTTAATGCCCTTCTGCTTCAATTTCTCGACAAAGACCTTGGCCGTAATAATGCTCTTGACATCGGCAACACCACAGCAATAGTCCATGGTTTCAGGCGTATTGGTGTAGTTCAGGTTGTAGACCGTCTTGCCGCGCACAAGGCATGCCATGTTGGCAATAATGCCCGGGCCCGAAGGCGGAATCAACACACCCACCTGCTTTTCGCCGATAGTTAATTTATCAATAACCTTCGCAAAAGAAAGAACTGCAGTCGTAAGCGTATGGGCAGACAAGTGCTTGCCGTCGGGGCTATACACCGAAGGACCACTCCCCACCTTCTTTGCCGTACGGATCCAGGCAGAAGCCACCGGACGGAGCTTACGGATGTATGTTTCCCAAGCGGTAATAGAAAGTTCCTGTACAGCACGCTTGATCGTTACCGGGTCTGCTTCGAGCGGGAGTTCGTTACCGAAAGCAACCGTCACAATTCGTCCGCCCGAATGCACCAAATCCTTGAAGCCCGCATCGGCCATGGAATACGAACTGCCCCACAGGCCCTGCACGTAGAACGGCAGCAGTTTTACCTTGGGCACATCGCGAATCGCCGCCGAATAATCCAGCCTAAAGCGGTTCATGTTACCCGTCGAAGTCATTGCATTTTCGGGGAACATCACCACCGCTTCGCCACGCAAAAGGGCATGGCGCGCCTTTTCCATTGCAGGAGCCGGGTTCGAAATATCCAGGTTGATAGTCTTCATCTGCGAAAGCAGCAGACGCACGTACCACTTTTCATACGGTCGGCGCGTAATCACAAAGCGCATGGGTCTCGGGCTTGCCATCTGGATCAGCGCCCAGTCAATGTACGAGATATGGTTACCCACCAACAGTACCGGGCCTTCCCACGGAATATTCTGCACGCCCGACACCAAGAACTTGTAGTGGATCGAAAGCGCGGAACGCAGCAACTGGCGGAGCAATGTATGCGGCATGGCCCAAAGAGCCCACACCGTGCCGGCCAAGCAGTAAATGCCCAGAATAAAGAACAGGTCCATGCGCTCAAACTTCAAGTACTTGAGCGCCACAATCAAAAGCACGTCAAAAGCGATAATGCAAATGTTCTGCACCGCGTTGCTAATCGAAAGCACGTGGCCAGCCGAACGCGGCTTAGTATTGTACAGGAGCATCGCAAACATCGGAAGCGCATACAAACCGCCACAGAAACCGAGCAAGGCAAAAGCAATCGCATTATAGGGGCGCGGAATAAACGGAATAATCAAGATCAAGGCGGCAGCACCGGCCGTTCCCAGCGGAATAAGGCCCATTTCGATAAAGGCCCTGGACATGCGCATGGCGTAGTAGGAACCGAGCACCAGGCCCACAATCGTCCCCACAATCGCATAGTTCGCCATCAAGTCCTTATCGAACAGCGACCCCGAACCGAACATGTCTTGCACAATGAACAGCAGCAAGAAGATCATGACCCAGAACATCGAAAGGCCAATAATCGACTGGCGGAGCGCACGGTTCTTCCAGGCCTTCTTGAACTTGCGGCGGGTAAAGGCAAAGTTGTAGTAACGGCTCCAGGGGAACTTCATTTCGGCGTCGTAGGCGCCAATAGAGGGGATTGCAAATGCGAACACGGTACCAAGGAGTTCCACGACGGCAATGCCCGCAATAATCGGGAGCACGCCCTGCATCAAGTGGGCAAAGTCAAGCGTCTGCGGAGCAATCTGTTCAAACGCCACCGCGGTCGCCGCAGCAGACAACAGCAAACTTACGAAGGTAACGATCGTAAAGCGGCCGGCGCCATTTGCAAGCATGCGCACGCCCACCAGTTCCTTGAGGTAGCCGCTTTTTGCCGGCGAGGCAATGGCCTGCAGCACAAAGAAAAGGGCCGCAGCCGCAAACACAAATGTCATACTTCCGATATACGCCGCCACACCGAACACGCCCACAGCCGGGATCATAAGCAGCGACGTAATGCGCAACACGCGTTCCTTGGGATACTTGTCCGAGAAATAGCCGGCGGGCGTTACAAGCAGCACGCACGGCAAAAGAATCAAGAGGTGCAGGACTATAAACGAACTGTCGCTCGATTCAAACAAATGCAAACGGTTAAGCACCAATTCCAAGAGGGCAACAAGAGACGTGGTCGAAGCGACCTGCGAAAAAACGACCCCATAAAAAGCGAAAGAACCTTGATGTTTTTCCATTTCTAATTCCTTGGATTTATGGGGTAAAAGATACACTTTTTGTATGTAAAAAACAGAAAACCCCGGCCGAGCCGGGGTCTTTTTAACACTTGATTTTCAGGGGTTATTTGCCGCGATTAGTGTTTCGGGCGGCGATAACCGAAGGACTTCAGGAGTTCGTCACTATTCTTGATGACGTCGCCCTTACGCTTTGCAGAAGGACCAAAGCCGTCGCCGGTTTCCTTGTACTGCTTGGCGTTGAAGTCAGAAGACGGGAGCGTACAACGGAGCTTCGAACGGATAGTGGCTTCAACCTTGTAAACATAGGCGCCAGTAGCGTACTGCTTGCCGTTATCAGCCTTCACAAAGCCGTTCTTGTCCGGTTTCTGTTCGAAGTAGAGGTTGAGCACGCCTGCTTCGTCGGTAAAGCTCGGGTCGTTCAAATCCTGCTTGAAGTTGAAGTAATCCACGAAGTTGCCTAGAGAGGTGTACACCCAGATCTTGGCATGCAACTTGGAATCGTACAGGTTGAACTGACTGATATCGCTCGGAATCTTGACGCCGTCTTCGCAGTACTTTTCGACGTACTCTTCGACAGAGATCTTGGTGGCGTTATCGGCATCCACACCTTCGAGCGGAATCATGCCGTCAGACACAACGATATCATCCAAGGTGGCAAGGCCGCTAACGGTACCGTAACCTGCCTTCGGAACAATCACCGGCAACTTGATATCCAGAGCGAGAGTCGGGCCCAAGTGACCTTCATCCATTCCCGGATACGGTTCTTCGCCGCTACCATCCTTGGTCTTGAAGCTGCCACCGATCAAGGTTTCAACTTCCTTGCCCGTAGAGGGGTTCTTGATGCTCACTGCGAAGGTTTCGCCCTTCTTCGGCGGGTTCACAGAGTAGTATTCTTCGACCTTATCCTTGTCGATTTCGGTAACAGGCTGTTCCACAGCGATGTTCACGCTCTTGGAATCCTTCATCATGACAGACACCGTATCAGAGGCTTCGTTACCAGCCTTGTCGCGGTAGAAGCGCACGATGATGTTCGGTCCCTTTTCAAGCCCCTGGATCGTCAGAGAATCCTGTTCGACACCGTTCACGGTCCACTTGACTTCCACGAAGTTCGAACGAACGATGGAGTACGTGACCGGAGAAAGGATTTCGACAGTCGGAGTCGTCTGGTCAAGCACGATGAACACGGATTCGGTAGCAAAGTTACCGTAGATGTTCTTGTAGGTGTAGGTCACAGCGTAGCCAATGTCGCCTTCGGCGTTCTTGACCATGTTGCCCTTTTCGTCGACAGCGTAAGACACGACCGTCGGCATACCCAGACCATCGATGCTAACCGTGGTCACCGAGAAGATACCTTCGCTCACGTTGGAGTTCTTTTCGGAATCCTTGCCCTTGCCGGACTTGGAACCCTTCGAAGAAGCACCCTGGTACATGAGTTCACCGTTCGGGCCCTTGGCGAGGATTTCACCCGTCAAGGCGTCAGCGATGTAAGAGACTTCCACTTCCTGGTCATCCACCACAGTCTTGTAGGTAACCGTGATGATTTCCACAGATTCGGTCTTGCCCTTGGAATTGATCACCGAGGCCTTGACCGGTTCGCCGTCCTTGTCGACAATGTAGGACACGGTCACCGTATCGCCGCCGACAAGCTGCGTGTAAGACACCTTTTCAGAGTTGCCGTTCACCGGAGAACGTGTCACCGGACCAGTCGGAGTTTCGTCGAGCATCAGCTTGCTGTCTGCGATTTCGTTCATCTTTCTGAACGTTGCGTCAGGCACCTTCACCGGTTCGAGGTTCACTTCGAGAGCGAAAGACGTATCGCGCTTGTTGGCCGGATCCTTCACGTGCACGTACACGGAATCGCGTTCCTTGTTCACGTAGATGTTGGTATCGGCATCGCCCATATCTTCAACAATCGTGAACACGTTTTCGGCCTTGACATGCGTCGGGTTGGCAGTCACTTCGACAACAGGCACTTCGTCGTTGAACATGATGACGACCGTATCGGCACCAGCCTTGTCCTTCGTCGGGTTCTTGTAAGAAATCACGATGACATTCTTACCCTTCTTCAGGACCGTATCCTTCGAGACGATCTCGTCGTCCTGACGCCAGGTAATCGTGCCGTTCTTCTTGTTCGTATAGACCGTATCCGGGTAGTTCCAAGTAGAGTCGACATTGTCGTACTTGGTAATAACCACATCGGTATATTCAATCACGTTGGTCACATTGATCTTGACCTTGGCGGTGTCGGCGAATTCGCCATCGTACACCTGGACATAGATCACGTAGCTCTTCTTGGCTTCGTAATCCAAGGTGTCCTTCAGGATCACGGCACCCGTATGCGGGTCAACCATGAACACTGCAGAATCGCCGTCCACAATCGTGTAGGTCAGCTGGCTGTATTCCTTCTTCTTATCCGGATCCGTAGCCTTCACCGTATCGATAACGGTCCAGACCGTGGTAGATTCCGGAACGGCAATCGTCTTGTCCGAAATAGAAGGCGGTTCGTTCACATCGTGGATATTCACCGTGATTTCCTTCGTGATGGTAATCGGACCACCGGAAATCATCTCCGTATCCTTGATGCCCACCATGTCGGTGACAGCCACGCGGACCGTAACGGTCGGGTTCTTTTCGTAGTCAAGGCCAGCGCACTTGTCCTTCTTCACAGTCACAAGGCCAGTCTTGCTATCGATCGTGAAGCAACCCGTCGGATCCTCAACAATCTTGAAGCTCATCACCGTATCGAAGCGGTCAATATCAAACCACTTGACCGTGTCGAGCGGAGTACCCTTCGGAGAGTTTTCATCGACACCAAGCGTATCGGTCAAAATCTCAGGAGGTTCATTCAAGTCGATCAACTTGACAGGAACCTTCAAGTCTGTGTAAACAGTCTTAAGAGTCGTGTCACCGTAAACCAGTTCCACCCAGTATGCGGAATCCTGACCGCAAACATACTCGCCGTTTTCGCAGTCAAGCTTGACATTTGCGAGAAGCATGACACGCATCAAGTCCGTAGAGTCCTTTACCAGCTGGAACAGTTCGGTATTTCCGCCCGTCATCTTGAAGCCGTTATCATAAAGATCCGAGTTCCTAGACAAGGAGTCAATATCGCTCGGGTGTTCCACGTGACCGAGAGAATCACCAATATTGTTGTTTTCGGTAATCACGAGAGGCCATACTTCGAAGAGCGGCTTTTCGTTTTCGTCCGTCACGCGAATGGTACGGTAGAGCGTATCGGCCATGCCATTCGGGTCAGTCACGACAATACCCATCGTATATTCCGGATCCGGATCGTTACGAGTCTTTGCATTTCTGAGAGTTTCGTAATCCAGGAGTTTTTCATCCTTGACGGTTACAGTAATCACAGAATTCTTATAATCGATCTTAAACAGGTCAGAGCCCTTCAAGGCCACGCCCGGGATAGTCGTACCGACATCAAACCATGTAACCTTTGCACCAGCAACATGGCCGGTATCTTCATCAACCACATGGTACTGGAACAAGACCATACCCGTCGGAGTAATAATCTTCTTGGTACCATTCGGATTATCCGGATTTTCCTTGACGCCCACGGTCAAAGTATCGGTCGGCGTAACGCCACGGCTCGTGGTGTCGCAGAAGGCTATGCAGAGAGAATCAGAATCGTCATGACCATCCGGATCATCCGGGCCATCAATAACAATGGTCGGCGGTTCGTTGACGTTCTGAATGTTCACAATCACATTGGCGGTGTCATAGAGGCAGGCGCCATCGTACTTGCCCGACGAAGAATTCAGTTCGCAGTTTGCAATCAGAACATCGAACGTGTAATCATGAACAGCCAGTTCGTAATCCATCTTGGACGGATCATTCACCACGACCTTATTGGAATCCATCACGAATGCGAAGGTTTCGTCCTTACCGATAATGGAGTATTCCAAGTGGCCATACTTCTTGACATGCTTGGTATCCGGTTCGGAAACTTCGAGCTTACCGATGACCGTACCCTTCGGCAGATTTTCATTCGGCTTAATGGTAGCATCCTTAGCATTCGGGGCTTCGTTCTTGTCGACAACCTTAATGATACGGCGGAGGGAATCGCCCATGCCAGCCGGGTCATCAGGATCGCTAACATAAATCGTCAACTTATGGAGTTCCTTGATCTTTTCGTAGTCAAGTTTGTCTTTATCCTTTACTGAGACGACAACCCTCCAGTGGCCATCAATTTTCTTCATTTCAATCTTGAAGAGAGAATCGAGACCGGAGTTGTTCGTATTCTTCATAGAAGCTTCGAACTTGTCCGTATGACCGGTTCCGACGTCTTCGTCAGAAACCACATAGTTGAGCACCATGTAGCCCGTCGGAGAATTTTCATAGACCATGACCGTCAAGACAGAGTCGCCCTTGTCGCCACGGCTCGTAGTGTCGCAGAAGGCAATGCAGAGAGAATCCACATCGTCCTTGCCGCAGCCTTCGCCTACGCAGACTTCGCAATCAGGACCTTCGCAGTCCGGAATAATGACTGTCTTTTCAGGTTCGTCAGTCACAGAGAGCGAGACATTGGCGGTGTCATAGAGGCAGGAGCCATCGTACTTGCCCGTCGAAGAATTCAGTTCGCAGTTTGCCACCAGGACCTTGAATTCGAACTTTGCAGTCGGCTGCAGAGCTTCGTAATCCAAAGCATTGACATTGGTCACGACAATCTTGTTAGAATCCATATCGAACGGGATGTTGTTTGCAACCCTGTCGATGATAGAGTATTCCAAATGACCGTATTTCTTGACATGCAAGGTATCCGGATCAGAAGCGGGCAACTTGCCAACCACAGTGCCGTTCGGCGTATTTTCCTTCACAGAAATCGTCGTATTCTTGCTTGCAAACACCGGAGCTTCGTTCACGTCGACGAGGTCAATTCTGTAGTCAAAAGAAGCAGTCTTGTTATCGGCATCGGTAATAGTCAACTTTACATTGAAGATGGTGTCCTTGGGGAGAGCTTCATAGTTGATACCGCTCTTCACCACAATCTTCAACGAGTCACCATTTGTGACGGCTTGGAAGTAGGTTGCAGCCACACCACCGCTCTTCCTGTCAACAAGTTTGGCAGTCATGCTTGTAATCTGGCCCTTATCCGGGTCCGTAATCTGGAATGCATGAACGAGCTTACCCACAGCGGTATTTTCGTACACGTCGGATACCTTACACTGCTGAGGCGTATCGTCCGTAAAGCAATTGATTTTCGGATCTTCCGGAACGTTCTGGATCTTCACGGTGATCTTGGCCGTGTCAGCCAAGCAATGTTCGGTGTACTTGCCCGTCGTAGCGTTCTTCAAGCAGTTTGCGACTTCCACATCGAAGGTGTACACGATATTGTCTTCGTGGTTCATCTTCGAAGCGTCGCTCACGTAGATGGTAGAATCCGTATTACCCTTCATTGTGAACGGAACCGGATTAGCAGGATCAGCAATAATCCTGTATTCCAAATGACCAAACTTATCAAGATTCTTGAAGTCCGGATCCGAAGCCTGAACAACACCAATCGAGGCGTTCACAGGCAGGTTTTCGACCGGATACAGAGTAAGAGCGTCTCTTGTTTCGCCAGTAGGAAGACCATCATTTTCGCCACGGACACCCGTGATTGCAGGAGCTTCGTTGACGTCGTTGATGATAATCTTCTTTTTAACAGTAACCGTGTTGGAACCGGAAGCACCACCACGATCCTTTACAGTCATAGTAATGCTATAAGAAGACTTGATGGATTCGTAATCCAGAATGGTAGGATCCTTGACGGCAATAACCAGCCACATTTTGCCGTCATCAGCAATCACGTGATCAGGCACATAGAACAAATCCTTAAATTTCGGACCGCTGGAAGCATCGTCGTTTACAACGTAAGAAACAACCAACTTCGATGCGACATCTGCGCCATCAACGTCCTTGACTTCAAGCTTACCGACGATAGCATCTACCACGGTAGGACTTGTCGGCGTATGTTCATCAATATCATAAATTTTGCCATCATCAATGATAACCGGAGGTTCATTTTCATCGGTAATATTGACAACCACATGAGCAGTGTCATAAAGGCACTTGTTCGTCAAGTTTCCACTATCATCTTTTTCACAGTTGGTAACCCTAACATCGAATTCATACTTGTGACCAGGTGTCGTTTCGTAATCCAAAGAATCGACTTTCGTCTTAATGGTACCCTTGTTGTTACTTGTCGTAATCGTGAACGGCAAGCTAGAACCATCTATAAAGGAATATTGCAGATATCCATATTTGTCAACATTTTTGGTATCCGGATCATTCGCAGCGATTGTGCCAACAATAGTACCCTTCAGCTTATTTTCAGCAACACTCAACGTTGTATCATTCAGGACAGGCTTTTCGTTCACGTCAATCACATTGATGGTACGATCAGAAGCGTCTGTAATCTTGCCGTCATTTTCCAAGCTGAGCGTCAGTTTGAACGAAGTCTGCGTTAAAGCTTCGTAGTTAAGATCTGCTGTCTTAACAGTCATCTTTACATAAGCGGAATCATAAAGAGTCGGATCAGTGCTATTTTCCAATTTCACCAATTCAAAATCAAACAACTTCTTGGCCGCCGTAGCATCAGTACCACCAACGATAAGTTTGAACTTGCTAATATCAGCAGCATCGATATCTACATTCTTGACCGGAATGGTTGCAAATACAGTCGTTGCAGCCGTATTTTCATTAACATTATATGAGGACACCTTATCATTAAATTCAGGGCCATTCATGTCGACAATAGTTAACTCAAACGCACCTTCGCGAAGTTTATCTGGCATCACAGCACCAGTCAGGTCAGAAATTCTCAAAACAAGCTTTTCGTCACCTTCCTTTCTGGTATCTTTAGCCACATTGATATAGACTTTCGTTTCCTTCGTCGGAACGAGAGTGTTCATCAAGATTTCAACCGATTCCTTTTCGCCCTTAGAGCAAATAGGGAATTTTCCATTTGAAGGAACATTAAAGTCATCCTTATCAGCATATCCACTTTGGTTCATATCCAAATCAAAGCAGTACTTGAAATGAACATTAACTTGAGCATTAGAATCAAGCTGGATGGGAACTTCAACATCTACTCCATTTTCAGGGAAGCGGCCTTTAGCAAGAGCCGTCGGGTCAATAACATCCGGGTCAAACGGCACATAAAGGAAGCCAGATCCATCAAATTCAGCATCAACCGAGATATAATTAGCAAGCAATTGTCCAGCAAGAACCATATGTTGATGGACATCAATCGACGCCGTAGTAATATATGAACCTTGGATGGTATCACCCGGATTCATAGCAGGGAAACTAATAACTTTATTTGTATAAAAGAGCAAGTTGCCACTATAGCTGTACCCCTTACCAGTTGTATCTTTATTAGACACAACTGTTCCATGACCACTCCATGAAGATCCACTAAAGGACGCATCGTTTCCATCCATATAAATAATTTGGATAGAGTTGCCTGACTTAAAATCCTTAAAGCCATCTTCAAGGAAAATTCTTGTCAAACGACCGCCTTTCTGCATACGAATGTACAAGTGACCGTTATTATTAAATGTAATAGACGGGATGTACAAATCATACATGCTTTCATCATCCGTCGTATAGGGGACATCAATATACGCAACGCCACCATTTTGAACAACGACAGCGCTCCCCACATTTTTCGATGCAGTAGGATCAACTCTCGGAATTGACAAAGTACGATCAATCTGAGGAACAATGCTGTCAGGACAATTCGAATATGCTCCGCCAATATATTTGGCACCCTTAATATCTTTCTCGTAGTCAGAATCAACAGAACCCTGTACACAATGAATACCATTGGCCATGTTCACAGGATTTCTATTTTCAACAGTAATTTTTCCTGTAACACGGACAGGACCTGTGGTTATGGAATCAGCACCATCACCACTCGTAAAGGACATGTCACCGCCAATTAAGATCGGACCACCCACATGGTGCCACGGGTTTTTAGAAAGGAAATCACCTTTTGCGGTGCCAAACCATCCTGACGAGTCCGGAATTACAATCTTATATCCTTCAAAAGTAATACCATTTGTACCGAACATCTTATATTTCATCAAAAGATTCCAGTACGCCTGATTTTTATCGTGGTTTGTACTCCACGTGGTATCAGTCCCATTTATTGAAGACGCAAATTGAAACGGCTCAACATCCGCCGAAAATGCGGGTACCGCCAAGGCCATGACAAGGCCGAGTTTTGTCATTATGCTTTTTCCAAACCACATAATAAACTCCTAAAAATTTTCAGAGTGTATGACACTCCCCTAGACTTTTACCCTATAAAAATACAAAACTTTTTTAATTATTACAATAGTAATATTGCATAAAATGTTAATAAGTTGTTATTTTACGTAAAAAATTGCGTATTCTGAGTTAAAAACGACATTTTTGCGTGATGTCCGACACCCCAAACCGGCGCCTCCAGTCGCCCCTCGAACGAAAAATTTCGTTTACAAACAAACTATTTTGTTTTTTTTCTTATAAATTATATGCCAATTCTAATAAACTACCCCCGAGCCTTGGCCCGGGGGTTTTGTTTAAGAAATTGCGTACGAACTCTTATTTCTTGTTTGCCGGACGCTTATAACCGAAGGGTTTCAGCAGTTCGTCTTTGGACTTTGTCACGTCACCCTTGGTCTTGGTGGTCGTGCCACCGAGCGGCGGGACAGAGCAACGCAGCTGGTTGCGCAGGTTAGCGTCGACCTTGTACAAGTAGGCGCCAGTAGCCATAAGCTTGCCGTTTTCGGCATGTACGTAGCCATCCTTATCCGGTTTCATTTCGAAGAAGATCTGCGTAACACCGGCTTCGTTTGCGAAGCTCGGGTCATTCAGTTCCTGCGTAAAGCTGTACTTGCCCACGAAATTGCCGAGAGTCGTATAAACCCAGATATCAAGTTTAATGCTGGAATTATACAGGTTGAACTGGCTGAAGTCGCTGGGGATCTTGGTACCGTCTTCGCAGAATTCAGACACATATTCTTCGACCGTGTATTCCTTGTAGTCCTTCTTGGCGGCGGCATCGAGCTTGGAGGTGTCGACACCGATACCGGCAGAAGAAATCATGCCGTTCGGGAGAATCAAGTCGTCCAAGGTGGCAAGGCCGCTCACAGCGCCGCTCTTGCCGTCGCTAATCGTCGGGAGCGTCACGTTAAGAATGAGCGTCGGGCCCAAGTGCTTGGAGCTCTTGGTATTTGCATACGGTTTTTCGCCGCTGCCTTTCTTGGTCTTGAAGTCGCCACCGATCAAGGTTTCCACTTCTTCCTTGGTCGTCGGGTTCTTTACGCTAACCGCAAAGGTCTGGCCCTTCTTGGGCGGATTGTCGGCGTAGTATTCGTCAACCTTGTCCTTGTCGATCTCCGTCACCGGGCGTTCCACAGCGATTTCGAGGTCCTTGCCTTCCTTCATGAACACGCGAACCGTGTCAGAAGCGATGTTGCCCGCCTTGTCCTTGTAGAAGCGAACGATAATGTTCGGGCCCTTCACAAGTCCCTGCGTGGTCAAGGTATCCTGCTTTTCGCCGTTAACGGTCCATTCAACCTTCACGTAGTTCGCATGGGCCACCTGGTTGTCGAGCGGAGAAAGGATTTCCACCGTCGGGAGCGTCTGGTCCAGCACCACGAACACGGACTGTTCGGCCACATTGCCGTACTTGTCTTCGTAAGTGAACGACACCTGGTAACCGCGGTCACCATCCGGATTCTTGACCAAGTTGCCCTTCTTGTCGACAACGTAGGTCAGCTCGAGCACCTGGCCGGAAGTCCTGTCAAGATATTCGTAAGAGACCTTGAAGATACCGGTAGAGCTGTCGGAATTCTTGGTGGACACAAAGCCGCCGTTGCCATCGACATTCAGAGCCTTGCCCGTCGTAGCGTCGGCCTGGTAAGAGACCGTCACCAGCTGGCCGTTGATTTCGGTCTGGTAAGACACCGTAATCACTTCAATAGAGTCGACCTTGCCTTTTTCGTTAACAACAGCCTGCTTCACAATATTGCCCTTGGAATCGGTCACGTAGCTCACGGTGACTTCGGTACCGGCAATCTTTGTCGGGTAGGAATTCAGGACACTGGTGCCGTTGATCGGGGTTCTCGTGGTATTCGGGTTCAGTTCGTCAAGCGAAACCGTCTGCTTTGCAACCGTCGAAAGGGCATCGTAAGTCTGCTGCGGCACAGCCACCTTCTTGGTGATGTCGACCTTTTCGAACTTCAAGGTATCCTTGGTTTCACCCATGATCGGGTCGTAATCCGTAATGTACACGTTGATGGTGCGTACAGAATCCTTCACGTACACATTCGTGTCGCCTGCGGCCGGCTGTTCCACAATGGTATAGATGTTGCTTGCGAGGTTAGCGTCGCCACCGGCGTCAATCGTCACCTTCGGCGAGACATCGCTATAGTACGCAATAAAGCAATCTTCGGCGCAACCTTCGAAACCATCGATATTGCAAGCTTCCTTACAAATCTTGTTGTACCCCGGATCGAGAGTCGTATCTGCACAAGTCAGGTTCTTCTTGTTCACTTCCCAGCAAACATTGATAGAATCCTTGTTCGTGTAGATGATTTCCGGATAGTGCCAAGTCGTATCTACGTTGCTTGCCACCGGAATCTCGACAGTCGGAGGCGGAACGTCAATCAGTTTCACGACAATAATCTTGGTGTCGGTACCGCCGCGACCATCGTCAACCTTGACCTTGATCGAAATCGTCGGGTTCTTTTCGTAGTCGAGCTTGTCGCACTTCTTGGTCGTCACGACACCACTTGCAGACACATCGAAGCACTTGCTCGGATCTTCGACGAGAGTCCAGGTGAGCGGATCGCCATCCTTATCGGTAGCTTCCAAGGTATCCACCACCGTACCCGGTTCAGGATTTTCCTTGACCTTGATGGTATCCGTCGTAATCTTCGGAACTTCGTTCACTTCGTTAATCGTGATCGTAATCGTCTTGATGACATAGAGCGTCGGATCGTTCTTGTCGGCAAGCTTTACGTCGATCGTGTAAGTGTGCGGTTCGGTTTCGTAATCGAATTCCTTCTTGGTGGTAATGATACCGGTCGTAGAAATAGCGAAGAGAGACGTATCGCCACCCACAGCGGTGAACACGTCAATACGCTTCGACGGATTGATATCCGTGTCGTCCCACTTGACGGTATCGACAATCGTATAAGCCGGCTTATGTTCGTCGACAGAGAATTCCTGTTCTTCGAGAATCGGGACTTCGTTCACATCGAGCAGGTTGATCACCATGGTATCGATTGCGTACAGAGTCGGAACATTCCTGTCGGAAACCCTGACCACCAAGTGATAGATTGCGGCTTCGTTTTCGAAATTGAAGACCCTCTTGGTGGTAATTACACCTTCCGGAGAAATGTCGAAATATGCCGTATCACCAGCTTCAGGAGTGAATACGTTGTCGGTGAATGCGGCAGCCGTATCGAGGTCGCCATACACAGCGGTACCCACTTCGGTGCCCGCCGGAGTATTTTCTTCGAAGCTGAAGGTCTGCTTTTTAAGCGTCGGATCTTCGTTCACGTCCTTGACGGGGATTGTAATCGTTGTATCCGAATACTTATTATAAATTTCATCGGTAACACGAACACGAATCTTGATTTCGTGAATGCTTTCGTAGTCAAGAATAGATTCATCCTTAACACGAACTTCACCATTTTCAGCAACAGTCACGTAGTCCGTAGAATCAACAAGTGCAAACTTGCATAGAGGACAATCCTTATTACTGCGGACAGCATCCAACACATCAATAAGAGTTCCCGTCGGAGAATTTTCCGGAACAGCCATCAAGATATCCTTCTTAAACACAGGAGGATTCGGATCATCGATAATCGGAAGCGAGAATGAGCCCTGACGCCTGTTGCCCGGCAGCACAGCACCGGCCAAGTTCATTACTTTCATCGTCAGTTTTTCAAGACCTTCGTCTTTGCCATCAGTTGCGACATTGATATAAACTTGATACTTTCCACGAGGAATCGTATCGCCCGACAATATCTTTATATTACCCGTAGATACGCCGCAAATTGGGAGTGCGGGATACATCGTAGAATCGGGTTCCGAATAAATATGGAAATCCTGAACCGAAGCCACACCTTCTGCGGTTTCTCCTTCATTCTTGATATCAAAGCAGTAATCAAAGCTCACATCGGATTTTGCAATGGTATCAAGCTTAATCGGTATAAGAACCGTATTATCGTCTTCAACAAAGCTACCTTCGGCAAGGGCCGTCGGGTCAAAATTCAAAGTAGGCGGATTGAACTGAACGTAAATGAAGTTCTTTCCGTCAAAATTTGCATTAATCGTAATTGTGTCAGCAAGCAACTGGCCAGCAAGGATCATGTGGTCAGCAATAGTGATTTTCCCAGCAGAAATAAACGAACCCTGAATCGTAGAACCACCCGCAAAGGACGGGAATGAAATATCCGTTCCTGTATAGAAAAGCAGGGTTCCGTTATAATCGGCATTTGCTTGTCTTACATACGTAGTATCACCATTGGATTCTAATTTCAAATTGCCATCATCGTCATATTCAGCATATTGAACAGCGATATTAGAGAAAGACGAAAAATTTGTAATGCCATTCTTCAGGAAAACTCGAGTAAGTCTGCCACCCGGTTGCATATTAAGCAACAACGTTGCAGAGTTCGAGAAATTCATATTATCCAAATAAATGTCATAATACTCTTTAGTATTTCCCCAAGGAACATAAACTTCAACAACCTGATTATTTATAACGAGGTTATCTAAATCAAACGTACCTGTTTTATCTTGTTCCAATACAAGTGCACCGCTTTCAATCTTGTGAACACGCGTCCTCAACGTCGTTGAATATACAGCAGGTTCCGTTTTCAATGTCGGAATATACAAGTTCGGTTTCACTTCAGGAACATTAAGTCCCTTAGATTCATCAAAACAATCTTTATAAGCCGTTTCTCCAAAATGCAATTTTGCATTACGGGCAGCAACAGAATCAGGATCGGAACCTATTGGAGCCACAAAACCAGAATACAAATAGTGTACACTTCCCTTAACACACTGTTCGCCATAAAACAAGTTTCCCTTGCTACTAAAATCCGACTCAGCGTTAACAGTGATATTGCCGGTCACATTTACGGGACCATTCGTAAATACCTCGGGACCCATATGAAAATTGATGTTTCCACCAATCAAAATCGGACCACCAATGGTATCAAGACCATTATGCAATAAATTCAAGTCACCATGAGAGGTTCCGAACCACCCCACCGAGTCTGTGACACGAATTAAAGTATTGTCAAAATTGATTTGACCGGCGCCGAACATCTTGTACTTCATCAAGTAGTCCCATTCGGCTTCCTGAGTTTCGGCATCCGTACCTGCGGCATTACCGAAATAAAATGGCGCGATATCCATAGCCGAGGCAACCCCCGCTGCCATCAGCACGAGCCATAATTTGTGCAACACTGTATTCATTTTGTTTACTCTAACCATCTTATACCCCCCTGTGTGAAACAGGAATTTTTTCTCCTTATCCCAAAAATAAATAAAAAAAGTTTACTTAGGTTTCTTTTTTTTCACAAAGCTAGCCATTTTCATGGACAAATCGTCCATTTTTGTTCCGAAAATTTGTTTTTGCCGCTTTCCCTTGACAAAAATCACGACTTATTGCTAAATTGCGGGTTCCTAGGCCCTGCGCAATGACTATTTGCGGGCAACTCGCCAGGGCGAAAGCAGCAACGGACTTGTGAATTTTTATGTGCTCAGGTCGCCTAGGATTTTTTTGCAACCCACAAGGTTGCTTTTTTAATTGGAAGACAGTACAGCATGATTCTTTGGACGATCCGCCATACCAAGCCCTACAACCCGAACGACGTCTGCTACGGCAGACTGGACTTTGACGTCTCCCCTACTTTTGAAGAAGAAAGCGACGGAGCATTGAAGGCTTTGGTTGGTGCTGGCGCCAAGCCCACCCGCCTGTTCACGAGCCCGCTTTTGCGTTGCCTGCGCCTTGCCGAAAAGGCCGAGAAAGCTACAGGCCTTACCATGGAAAAGCGCGAAGAAATCATCGAGATGAACTTCGGCTCTTGGGAAGGCCAGAAGCTCACTGCCGTGCCCCGCGAAGAAATGATGGCCTGGGCCAAGGACTTGCGTGGCTACCGTTTTAAAGACGGCGAATGTTTTTACGACATCGACCGCCGCGTGCAGTCCCTGCTGGACACGCTCGATGACGACGGAGAATTCTTGTGGATTACGCATGCCGGCGTGATAGCGGCCTTGCAGCACTTTGCCTGCGGACTGCCCGACAAGGAATTCGTGGAAGGCGCATTCAGCTATGCCATGGTCACGCGCTTTGAATTCAAGCGTGACGCCGAAGGGCATTACCGAGGCTCATTCACGAAGATTCACGACGGCATCCAGATGGCGCCGTTAAAAATAGGATAGAGGAAATGTGGAATGTGAGATGAGAAATGACTAATCACTCATTACACACTTCACATTACACATTGATTAAAAGTCAAATGACATGAGGGCCTGGAGGCCACCGCCTAGCCGTGGCAGTACGGCCAAGTGCATGGGGTTGTCGAAATCGCTCAACAGAGCATCGACAGCGGCATCGCCAATGGAATACAGATAAAGTAAAGCTATAGCCCAAATGTACTGGTTACGGTTCTTGCGGTAATAGGTAACGCGTTCATCTACACGTTCATATTCTTCGGACGTCGTGCTTTCTTTCTCTACGACATGCTTGCGGTCCAGGTAGTACTCCACCATGTTCTGTGACGTCCAGATACTGGTGGCAGAACCGATAAAGGCCATATACAGAAGGCCCTGCTTACCGAACTCGCGGTTGTACATTTGTCCGAAACCGGGAATAATAGACCAAAGCAGCGCCTTTTTCATGCTCTTGAGTTCTACACTGCGGTAATTGTTGTTGTACCAGATTCCAAAGGCATCGAAGAAGCTGTACAGGTAAAGGCCGTACAACCAGGCAGTTTCTGCCTTGCGCAAGTCTTCCTGTTCCATTTTCTTGTCGCTCTTTTCGTGAACGCGGGCAATGAATTCATTACGCTTGGAGTGGTACGCCGCAAGGCTGTCGCGATTCGTTTCGCGAAGCATCTTGTTGGTAAAATAGGCCACGGAGTCGCGGAAGGGTTCCGCCTGTTCGAGCACGCGCCTGTGCTGGTAGCTCTTGTTAGCAGTGACCTCGTACAAAAGCAGGAGTTCGATACCCGTAATAAAGCCGCCGCGCACGTAATGTTCCGTATAGTACTGGCCGCCACCCGGGAAAATGGCAAACAGCATGGTCAGCGGCAAGGAATTGCGCTTGGTCGGGATATCCCATTCGTTTACAGTTAGAGTGTCAATCGCGACAATACCCGTCTTGCCCTTTTGCAAGGGGTCTGCCGCCACGACAGAATCAGCGGCCACCGAATCGACATTCACGGAGTCAGCCTGCGCCCAAGCCGCTGTTCCAAAGAACAGTGCATAAAACAAGCATAAAACAAATGAGCGCAAAAACATCGGGAGGAAAGATAGTAAAATGATTTATAAGAAACATTCACAAAAATGTGGCCAGCGGCAAATAAGATTTCTAATTTTTAGTTACCACTTTGGTTAGGAGACAACATCATGCTAAAGAAAATCATTCTTGCTGCCGCTATTGCAACCACAGCCTCTTTTGCCACATGGGATTACTTCCCTGTTAAAGAAAGCCACAAGGGCCAAGCCACCGTTCAGTTTGACGACCTCATACAGGACAAATGGCAAACATTCACCCTTACAACCGGAGTTCGTTTTTCGCCAGTCCAAAACTTTGAATTCGGCATAAAGCTCCCTTACGTGCTCTTTTACCTTTACGATGGCAAGAAGGAAAACAGCGCCAATGGTGCTGGGGACCTTGAAACAATGTTTAGGTACCAGTTCTTGTCGAACATGAACGCCTTCTTGGACGTTACCGTTCCTACTGCCAGCTCAGAAGTGTACTACCCGGATTATCCGTTCGCCTTCCATTTCGGTATTCAATATTCAGAGAAGTTCGGCTTCGTGAATCTTGGTTCTGAACTTGGCTACAAAATCGTAACTCGTGGCGAAGACAAGGTTTCGCCCCCGAACGAACTGAACGTGGGAATCGAATCGGACTTTGAATTTTCACAGATTGTAACCCCGTACGTCGGACTTAACCTGTACATGCTCGTCGGTAAGTTTACCTATGAAGGCGAAAATGAAGGAAAAAGCCACACGGGCGATCTGGGATACGAGCCCTATGCCGGTTTGAGCATTGCCTTCAACGACATTATTTCTCTTGACCTTCATGGAAGTATTCTTACTGGCAGGGACTACCTAAAGACTACGTCGTTTATCGACAAGGCAAAAATCACTGTAGGCACCGGCCTCTACGTCAATTTCTAATTCCAATTCAACCCTTTTTAACAGGCCCCAGGTTACACCTGGGGTTTAATTTTTTACTTTTTTTAGCGGAGACACTCCATTGTCAAAATATGACACAAACTTTATGTATATTTGATAACGTAAAGGAAACAACATGGACAACGAAATGAATATCAAGGAACTTGCACAAGAAATCCAGAAAGCGCTTTTGGCACGCGGCGAAATGATGGCCACCGCCGAATCGCTCACGGGAGGCCTCGTGGCAAGCCACATTGTAGATATTCCGGGGAGTTCCGCCATTCTGGCCGGCGGCATTGTCGCCTACCAGAACGAGGTGAAGGAATCCCTGCTCGGCGTCCCGCACGAGGTGCTCGAAAACCAGGGTGCCGTCTCGGCCGAAACGGTAAAAGCCATGGCCGAAGGCGCACGCAAAAAGTTCGGTTGCGAATGGGCAATCGCCACTTCCGGAATCGCAGGCCCTACCGGGGCAGAACCCGGCAAACCTGTCGGTACAGTATGGATGGCTGTCGCCAATAGTTTGCAAAATGAGGCTTTTTGTAAAATTTTCGAAGGAAATCGCACCGAAGTGCGCGAAAAAAGCGTGTATAGTGTATTGGGCAAGCTACTTTTTTTGTTGAATAACCAAAAAAGCACTTGCACAAGTGAACACTAAATGTTATATTTAAAAACGAAAAAACAAAATGGAGTCCAACATGGCTAAGAAAACAACAAACACCCCGACAAGCAACCTTTCCGCAGACAAGGCCAAGGCAGTAGAAGCCGCCATCGCCCAGATTGAAAAGAATTATGGTAAAGGTTCCATCATGGCTCTCGGCCAGCAGCCCGTCGAAGACATCCCCGTTATTCCTACGGGTTGTATCCAGCTCGACATGGCGCTTGGCGTAGGCGGTTTCCCCCGCGGCCGCATTATCGAAATTTACGGACCTGAATCTTCCGGTAAGACTACCCTTACCCTGCACGCCATTGCCGAAGCCCAGAAGCTTGGCGGTGTCGCCGCCTTCATCGACGCAGAACACGCTTTTGACGCCGTCTACGCCCGCAAGTTGGGTGTCGATATCGAATCCCTCCTGGTTTCCCAGCCGGACACCGGTGAACAGGCCCTCGACATCGCCGAAACGCTCGTCCGTTCTGGCGCCATTGACATCATCGTGATCGACTCCGTGGCAGCACTTGTGCCCCAGGCCGAAATCAACGGCGAAATGGGCGACAACCATGTGGGTCTGCAGGCCCGCCTCATGAGCCAGGCGCTCCGCAAGCTCACCGGCATTCTTTCGAAGTCCAACACCTGCATGCTGTTCATCAACCAGCTGCGTATGAAGATTGGCGTGATGTTCGGCAACCCCGAAACCACCACCGGCGGTAACGCCCTGAAGTTCTACGCTACCCAGCGTATCGATATTCGCCGCATTGCAGCCATCAAGGACGGCGAAGAAGTGATCGGCAACCGCACCCGCGTGAAGGTCGTGAAGAACAAGGTGGCAGCTCCGTTTACCCAGTGCGAATTCGACATCCTTTACGGTTGCGGCATCTCGCGCGAAGCATCGATCCTCGACCTCGCTACCGAACTCGACATTATCCAGAAGAGCGGTTCCTGGTTCAGCTACAACAACGAACGCATCGGCCAGGGTCGTGAAAACACCCGCCTGTTCCTGAAGGACAACGTGGACCTCTGCAACGAAATCGAGCAGAAGATCCGCGAAAGCATGAAGGACGTCGAACTGTTCAAGCTGAACGAAGGCGATGCCATCGAAGCTGACGACAGCGACGAAGTCAGCGTTAGCGAAGACGCATAGTCCCCTACCCAAACATTTTTCTTCCTGAAGAGCAACAAACCCTGGCCTATCCTTTAGCCATTGGGATGGGTCGGGGTTTTCCTTTGTTTAAAATTTTCTATATTGGCGAACATGAAGGCAGAATCTCTCAAGGCAACATTGCGTACAGCGGCAACATTCTTTGCCCTTGCATGCACCACCGCCCTTGCCCAGACTTCTTGCCCGCACTTTTTGCTGGAAAGCCCGATGGTCGTGAACATCGAGGGCTTTTTTATTAACGAGAAACTGTCGCGAGTGTCGCTTGACGTGGAATGGAGACACCACCCCGAAGCGCTCGACACCTTCTTCGTGAACCAGCCCGACCACCAGCCGTTCAACTTCATTACTGCCGGCGAATACCGCTACATGGAATTCCCGAACGCCAAGGTGAAGCGCCAGCTGGGTACGCATCACTTGAAAGAGCATATCGGCGAGACACCGCTGAAGCTTGACGATATGGAACTGCTCGCAAACGGCCAGTTCCTGTGCAGGGATTCCACGATCCAGAAGCCGAACATTCTTTCGACCGCATTCTCCATGGCCTGGTGGAGCCTTGTGGCTGACAGCCTCCCTCACCCGACGAAGGTGACCATGAACGGCCCACGCAAGGAAAGACGCGTGTTCACGATTCGCCAATGGCGCAATTATTCCGGCGAAATGCTGCCGACTCTGGTGAAAGTCGAAAACGAAAGATATAACGGCGAACTCTGGATCCGCAGCGCCTATACCGTGCAAGCCCTGCAGGCCGACCCGCTCAAGAACAGCGTAGAAGGCAAGCAGAAACCGCCACTGCCGGATTTATTTAGAAAAATTCCTGTGAAAGGGGAAAGAAAAATACCCCTGATACTCAAGCTGAATCAGGAACTGCTGCGCGAATGATCCGTTGTAGAAACGCTTTTCGGAACGCCTCCAGCCACCCACTTCCAAAATAATGTTCTGCAAGCCCTCGTCCCAGAAGAAATGGGCGCCGAGCATAGCTTTGCCGTATCCGAGCGATTCCTTGCGCACGGTGTTCTTTTCACGCAAGAATCCGGTCTTGTAGAAGTTGGATTCAAAAATGGCGGCGAAATGGTTTGTCAGAGGAATACGGCCGTAGATATCGAGCACTAGCAAGAAATCACGGCTGAACACGGGAATGTTGCGGCGGTAGTCGTAGCTCTTGCCGTCAAAATCGGTACTGACATCGGACAATATGTAATGGAACTTCACGCCAAGAATGGAGCCCTTGGGCAAGGAATAGCTGAGGCTCAAGGACATGTCGATCAGCTGCGTGTAATCGAATGCGGCATCCTCGCCATAAAGGTTGTCGGTCACGTAGTCGGCATTCCAGCTGTCGGCAATGCGGCCCTGGCCCTCGACTTCGGCGGTCACCATTTCGAGGTTCGAGCGCATGTAGAGGTAGCTTTCGTAAACAATATTGCCTTCGATTTGCGGATTGGTCTTGAAGGGGCGAATACCGATACCGGCCAGGTAGCCCGCATAGAACGGCGATACTTCGATGGCGGCATCCATGCGCAAGTAGGACGGGAGTCGATCGAGGCGTTCACCGTAGGCAAGTTCGTCGAGCGGTTCGAGCCAAGTGTAATGGAGCATGCCTGTCGCCTGCGGTAGCCACTGGCCCCACACAAACGGCGTATTGCCCATGATAGTCCACGAAAGGTTTGGCCCGTAGCGGAATCCAAAATTCGCATTTTCATTGAAACCATCGGCAAAAGACGCGACGTCACAAGTAAAAAAAATTATAGAAAAGGCCAATAATTTCTTAAAATAAGTCATTTCGGAATAAAATTTAAAATAATTTCCCCATTTGCGCCATAAATTCTTATTTTGTAGGCATTAATTTATAGGAGTCACAATGAAACTCTCTCATATTTGCTTGCTTGGCGTGAGCGCCCTGATGTTCTGGGCCTGTGCCAACCGCTATTCCTCCCCCATCTTGATCGAACGCGGTGAAGGTCGCAACGAATACGAACGCGAATACTTTGCCGTCAAGGAAAGCATGGGTATCGACAAGCGCCTGAAAGACGTGTTCAAGCAGGGCTATATCGAAGAAGGCATGACCAACGACATGGTGAACCTCCTGTGGGGACCTCCTGACCACGAAAAGACCACCGAAAAGCAGAGCATTTGGGAATACTACACCCGCGAAGGCGAACTCATTACCCGCCTCTTCTGGAAGCACCCCGACCAGGCTCGCTTGAAGGGCTACGAAGAAGAATGGATCCTGGAAAAGATCGAAGGCGACCGCTACGGTGGATCCCCGGCTCCGACTTCCAAGCACTCTTCTAACTACTAATAGACACGCCCGCTACCAAGCGGGCATTCTTTTTATGCAAATTTGACCGTCTCGGACTACCGGGGGCGGTCTTTTTTTACTAAATTTAGGCGCGTTAAATTTTAAACCTCTCAAGGAGTTAATTATGCGTCAGTATATCATCGCTGGTAACTGGAAGATGAACAAGACCGTTAGCGAATCCATTCAGCTCGCTAAGGATATCGTGGAAGCCGTCAAGGACGTGAAGAAGACCGAAGTGGTCATCGCCCCGACTTACCTCGCCGCCGCCAAGGTCGCCGACGTCATCAAGGGTTCCAACGTGAAGCTCGCCATCCAGGACATCCACTGGAAGGACCAGGGCGCATACACTGGTAAGGTTTCTGTGGACATGGTCAAGGAAATCGGTGCCGAATACATCATCATCGGTCACTCCGAACAGCGCCAGTACTTCCACGAAACGGAAGAAACCGTGAACCTCAAGGTCAAGAAGACCCTCGAAGCCGGTCTGAAGCCGATCATCTGCATTGGCGAAACCCTCGACCAGCGTAACGGTGGCATCCTGAAGGAAGTCCTCGGCCTCCAGATCAAGGGCGCTTTCAAGGACGTTTCTGCTGAAGACGCCGCCAAGTGCGTTCTCGCTTACGAACCGGTTTGGGCAATCGGTACCGGCGTTACCGCTACCGACGAACAGGCTCAGGACACCCAGGCCTACGCTCGTTCCGTTGTGAAGGAAATTTACGGCGAAGCTGTTGCTGAAGGCATGCGCATCCAGTACGGTGGCTCCATGAAGGGTGCCAACGCTGCCGGCCTCCTCGCTCAGAAGGACATTGACGGTGGTTTGATCGGTGGTGCAGGCCTCAAGGCAAACACCTTCAAGGAAATCATCGACGCTGCCGAAGCTCGCTAATTAAAACTTTAAATTCAAGGTAAAACGACTATGACAACACTCTTTTGGATTGGTATCGTCCTGCACGTGTTCCTGTGCCTCTTCCTCATGTTGCTCGTTCTGGTTCAGAACGACAAGATGGGCGGTCTCGCAGGCCTCGGTGGCATGACTTCCCAGTCTGCATTCTCTACCGCAGGTGCCGCGACCTTCATCCAGAAGTTGACCCGCGTCGTGGCCGTGATCTTCTTTATCGTCGTGTTCGCCCTCGGCTTGATCACTGCTAAGCAGGACCAGGCTGTCGAAGAATCTTCGATGCAGAAGGCTACCCGCGAAAACGCTGCTCAGCAGCAAGCCCCGGCTCCGGCTCTCCCGGCTGACTTTGCAGCACCTGCTGCACCGGCCGCCGACGTTGCTCCGGCTACCGAAGCTCCTGCTTCGGAAGCTCCGGCCGCTCCTGCTGAAGCCAAGTAAGGTTTTGTCTCGCGCGGCTTAGGCTGCGCAGGCAACGCTGCGGTCGTGGTGGAATTGGTAGACACGCTAGCTTGAGGTGCTAGTGGGAGCGATCCCATGACAGTTCAAGTCTGTCCGACCGCATTACGAAGTCCGCCCTTGTGGCGGACTTTTTCGCTAAGTAAAAAAGTTAGATTTCTTGATATGAAGTTTTTCCTCGCGATTCTTTGCCTTGTCTTGAGTTCCTGCTTTTGTTGGGAATTATCTGACGAGCATTGCCGAGAAGAAAACGAGTTCTTCGAAAATGAACGCGAGCGCGACGGCCGTCTCTGCACAGACCTAGACGCCGTTGAAAAATGCAAGACCGAGCAACGTGAAATTTTTGCGACTCAGCAACAAGAAAGATTACTCAACATCGATTCCCTGTGCCGTGCAAACACAGAGAAAATTAAATGTAAAGATCGAGAAGAACATGGATTCTAATCTTATAGCCCCTGTTGGCGTTTTGGGCTTTGGCGTCGAAGGTCAGAGCACGTTCGATTACCTTGTTCGTAACGGTGTCAAGGACATCGTGGTCATGGACAAGAATCCGGTGAACCTGCCGGAAGTTCCCGCCGGCGTGAACGTGAAGGTTTGCAGCGGCGAAAATTATCTGGATGGCCTCAAGGACTGCGTGACGGTGGTACGTTCTGCAGGCGTTTACCCCATGAGTCCCGCCCTGTTCAAGTTCCAGATGAACGGCGGCCTGATGACTAGCCAGATCCAACTGTTTTTAGAACAAACTAAATCAAAGAAGGTTGTTGGCGTTACGGGTACGCTCGGCAAGGGCTCTACCGTGAGCATGATCAGCCACATTCTGACCAAGTGCGGCGTGAACAACGAGATTGGCGGCAACTTCGGTGTGCCGGCGCTTGATTTATTGAAGAACGAGACGGCAGACCGAGTGAGCATCCTGGAACTTTCGAGCTTTCAGTTGATGACATTGTCCTTGTCACCGGACGTAGCTGTGGTGCTGCGCGTGTCGACCGAGCACTTGGATTGGCACCAGAGCGTCGAAGAATACCGTGACGCGAAGGCGAACTTGGTTCGCTGGCAAAAGCGTGACGGCGCATGCGTGTACTTGAAGGACGCAGCCCCGACAGCAAAAATTGCAAGCGAAAGCCCGGCCAAGACGAAGTACGCCGTGAGCCTGAACGATGACGGAGACGCCGTGATTGAAGGCGCCACGCTCACGATTGACGGCACAAAGCTTTACCTTGAAGACTGCAAGGTGCGCGGCATTTACCAGCTTGAAAATATGGCGGCGGCGACCCTCGCTTGCAAGGCCTTGGGAATCAAGGTGGCGGACGCGTTCGAAGCCCTGAAGAGCTACGAAACGCTCCCCTTCCGTATGGAATTCAAGGGCGAAAAACGCGGCATCGAATTCTTCAACGACAGCTACGCCACCCGCCCCGACGCGACAATCGCCGCGACCGCCAGCATGAAGCGCCCATTCGCGCTAATTCTCGGCGGTTCCGAAAAGAATGCAGACTTTACCGAGCTCTCGCAGATTCTGGTGAACGACCGCCCGAACCTCAAGCGCATCGCGCTCATCGGCGCTACTGCGCAGCGCATGCTTGAATCCTTGCAGCAGGCCGGGCTGAAAGTCACCGCAAACATCTTCCCCACTCTGGAAGAAGCATTTGCAGACAGCTTGAACATTGGCGAAGGCGGCACCGTTATCATGAGCCCCGCCTGCGCAAGCTTCGGGCTGTTCAAGAACTACAAAGTCCGCGGACAAGTGTTTGATAAACTCGTCGCTGATTTGTAATTCGGACAGAACATTTCTATTTCAATCATGCCGCACCCTGTGCGGCATTTTCTTTTTGTTCAAACCAATACAAAGGAGATCCCGTCCCCGTTCCGAGGATCATATCCACTAAGCAGCAAAGCTGCAAGTGGCTATTGTCATCTACGTGCGGGAAGACAATATGGAAAACAATAAAGCGTCGGCCAAGGAAAGGGAGGGTGCAGGGAGGGAACCGTGCGGCCTTCGCAACTCCGAGCTGGGTTCCCTCCCGCAAAAAAAGATTATATTTTCATAAAAGAGATTTTTTTTCACTTTTTTTATAAAAAACAATCCTTACCCCTTTACAAGCGGAGCGATTTAAACTAAATTTGGGCTGTTCCGCTAAGGACCACGCGGTCGTGGTGGAATTGGTAGACACGCTAGCTTGAGGTGCTAGTGGGAGCGATCCCATGACAGTTCAAGTCTGTCCGACCGCA
>NZ_MWQH01000010.1 GCF_002210295.1 Fibrobacter sp. UWB5
GCGCAATGAATATAGTAGCTTATGCTACCCTCTTATTAAACTCCTGCATAGTCCACTTTTTTGATTAATGCACGCCGTTGCCGTCAGCGACGTCGCAGGTCACCGGCTTGCCGTTCACTTCGAGGGCGAGGGCGTCGCAGAATACGGCGCCTCCCTTCACGGAGAGCGCAATCTTCTCGAAGTCCTTCACCTTGAGTTCACGCGGTTCACTCGGAGCGACACCCTTGAAGAGGGCGCGGTCACCGGGCTTTGCGTCTTCGGGCACGGAGACGAGGCGGCAGGTGTGTGCTTCGGCGTCGAGGTCGCCTGCAAAGAGCATTCCCTGGCTCATGATGCCACGGAGGGCGCTCGGCTTGAGGTTTGCGAACAAGAGAATCTTGCGATCCTGGAGTTCGTTTGCCTGATAGCTGTTCTTGAGGCCGCTGCAAATGGTGCGGAGTTCGCCTTCGCCGGCATCGACCTTCAGTACATACAAGCTGCTGGCGTCCGGATGGTCGGCGACTTCCTTGATCTGGGCCACGCGCATATCCAATGCGGCAGGGACATCCGCTGCCATGAGCGGCTTGTTCTGCTTCTGCTTCGGCTGGGCTTCTTGTTTCTTGACTTCTTCTTCAATACGCGGGAAAAGCGGCTTGCCTTCGCCGAAACTTTCGCCACCCTTGAGGATTCCCCAAGCGAGGTCGTCGGCGCTCTGGAACTTGCAGCCGATCATGGCGAGGCCTTCTTCGGATTTGCCCGGAATCACCGGCCACAGCAAGCAGAGCGAGAGACGCACGGCTTCTGCAGATACGTAAAGAACCGTAGCGAGTTCGTCCTTGAGGGCGGGGTCCTTCGCGAGCTTCCACGGAGCCTTGACTTCGAGGTAGCGGTTGATGCTACGCACGAGCTGCATGATGGTTTCGATAGACTGCGAGAGGCGAGCCTGCGGCAGGCCTTCCTTGATTTCGGCAATCACCTTGTTTGCAAGATTGATGACTTCATTTTCGGCGTCGCCGATTGCGGTGGCGGCGGGGAGCTTGCCTTCGAAATTCGTGATGACCAGGCGGTGCACGCGGTTCAGCACGTTACCGAGGTCGTTAGCGAGGTCGCTGTTGATGCGGCGCACGAATGCTTCGTGAGTGAAGTTGGCATCCTGACCGACGACCATTTCACGAGCGAGGAAGTAGCGGAACGCGTCGATGCCGTACTTTTCCATGTAGTCCATCGGGTTCACCACGTTGCCTGCGGACTTACTCATCTTTTCGCCACCATTTACGAGCCACCAGCCGTGGGCGAGGATATGCTGCGGGAGCGGAATGTCGAGAGCCATGAGCATGGTCGGCCAGTACACGCTGTGAGTCGTCAAGATGTCCTTACCAATCAGGTGGTAAGTGGCGGGCCAGATCGGCGTGCCGTCGGCATAAGTCTTGTGGAAGGCGGTGGAGGCGCTCACGTAGTTGAGGAGGGCGTCGAACCACACGTAGGTCACGTAATCGGTGTCGAAGGGCAGCGGAATGCCCCAGCTGAGGCGTGCCTTCGGGCGGCTGATGCACAGGTCGTTCAGCGGCTGACGCAGGAATCCGCGGATTTCGTTCCAGCGGTAGTCCGGCACGATCCAGTCCTTGTGGCTTTCGAGGAAGTCAATCAGCTTCTGCTGGTAAGAACCCATCTTGAAGAAGTAGTTCTTTTCCTTGAGCCATTCCACCGGGCGGTGGCTGATGGGGTCGCACTTGTTCTCGTCAAGTTCGTCTTCGCTGAAGAAGCGTTCTTCGCCCACGGAGTACCAGCCCTCGTATTCCTTCGAGTAGATTTCACCCTTGTCCCAGAGCTTCTGCAGGCATTCCTGCACAAAAGCCTTGTGTTCGGGCATCGTGGTGCGGATAAAGAAGTCGTTACCGATACCCATCTTCTTCCACAGGTCTTCGAAACGGTGGTAGTATTCATCCACGTGTTCCTGCGGAGTCACGCCACGCTTGTCGGCAGCACGCTGCACCTTCTGGCCGTGTTCATCGGTACCGGTTAAGAAGAAGGTCTGGTAGCCCAGAATCTTGTGGAAACGGGTGAGAATGTCGGCCAAGACCGTGGTGTAGGAATGCCCAATATGCGGGGCGTCATTCACGTAGTAAATCGGGGTAGTAACGTAAAAATTTTTCATGGCCACAAATGTAGAAATTTTTTGTTATATTTGCCACCGAATTTGCCTGGATAGGACTATCCAGAGACCACCCGAAACGCGTCTGGGTGGCTTTTTTGTTGGCCTAGGCGTCGGTTCGATTCCGACACAAAAACCTTGATACTCCGACACAGCTTCGCATCGAAAACCTGACCCCAAGGAGGTCTTCGATGATTGAAATGACAAAAAAACAATCCTCAATGGCAGCATTAGGGAGCAAAACTACCTATGCTATACGCCAACTACACAAGAGTGCTGGAAACAAAACCTGGTACGGTTGCGTTTATACACCCGGTCAAAGCCCTAAGCATATTTCGCTACACACGGAATCCAAACAGCTTGCCGAAAAATGGCTGACCAAGATGCAGTTCGTCGAAATGATGCCGCCGTCGTGGCAGCGTGAGTTTAACGATTACCCGATGGAAAAGGCTTACGAGGAGTATTTGCAGTATGTCGAATCGGTGCATCCTGGGGTTACCTACAAGACCTACAAGTCCCGTATTCATCCTTGTGTCGAATTTATGCAGGCTCAAGGGTGCATCAATCTTAGACAGATTACCAAGGGGGTAATCCTCAAGCTGATAGCCTCTTTTCCAGAACACAGACGCATGACCATACATGAGCGATTTCGGAGCTTTCGCTTGTGGCTCAGATGGTGCGCCAAGCATTATGATATGAATGAATTTGATCCATGCGATGGTGTGAGTATCAAGGTGCCTTATGATAAGGAAAACGAGGAGTCGTGGTGCGAGGATGAAATTAAGCGCATATTGGACGCAGCTCCAGATCCACTGTATAGATTTTTCCTTGGCTTGATGGCCTATGCTGGGTTACGATTGAAAGAAGCTCTTTTCTTGCGTACCGAGGATATTCACCGCGATACGCGTGAAATCGCTCTTGTGGGCAAAGGGAATAAATTCGCCGTTGTGCCTATCAGTGACAAACTGTGGGTCCTCTATGAGGCGGTAATGACTGAAATTAAGCCAGATGGTCGCTTCTTTCCTCCGGGACGGTTTGAACAAAATACGCCGGAACTTGGGGTTATGTTCAAGTTTGTCCTTACTAGGGCTGGGCTGCCTATCCCCAAGAAATCGTTGCATCATCGCCTAAGGCATAGCTACTGCACCAACCTTATTCGTGCCGGGGTCGATTTGAAAACAGTGACCCGTTTGATGCGTCATAGCGATGTGAGAATCAGCCTGAATGTCTATACCCACATTAGCGATGAAAGCATGCGTGACGGCGTTAATCGTATATAAAGAAGGGAGGCGCTATTTTGTGCCTCCTTTTATCCTGTAATGGAATCGATTTCCTGAAAGCTGATGACATTCGCTTGTCCGGCAACTATCCTATTGGGCTCGATCCCAGTAATGGGCGCTGGTTGCTGACTTTTGCGATATAGCTCATCCCAGAACGCGTTGACCTCTTCGTAGTCGTTGTAGTCAGTATAACTTTTGTGGGTTACCCTGGAACAAATGCTATGGCCAAGTTGCAGGTCACCCAGACCATGCTTGAACTTTTCGATTAAGTTACAGCCACTTCGACGGAGGCAATTCGATGTTGTATCCTTACCCTCGACTCCTGTCATATCCTTTAGAAGTTTCTTATAGACACTAAGATCGCGGTTTTTGTCGTATCCCTTGAACAGCTTGTCACCGGGAAGATTGCCTGTTGTGCGACTTAATTGGACTTTTCTGAGAAAATCCTGCATGACCTTGGGGAACTGGGCTTTTCTACATGTCCCGCCCTTGGCTATGGTGACATCTAGGTTGTTGTTCGCGTAATCCAAATCGCCCCAATGAAGGGTGACGAACTCGTTGTAGCGCAATCCGCAAATTAAGGGGAAAAAGAACATTGCCTTGATACGTTCGTCAGGGTAATCGTAACGAAGGATGGCCTGTATCTGGTCTGGACGGAGGAAAACCTTTGGATGACTTCGTTTGAAGCCGAAGCGGCCCCGCCATCCCTTGATAGCTTTATAGAACTTTGTATTCATAAGGGAATTGTCCTGTTTGCCGTCGTACCACCTTAAGAAGGTCAATGTACTAGTCATGATGGACCTTGAAGTGTCTCCAATGGCGACATTTTCGTAAAGTTCATCGATGTAGGCGTTGATGATTTCTCGCTTGAACATTTCGTTAATGTCTGTTATGCGCCTTTTGCGACAAAATCCCAGAAAATGCTTGCTGAGACGTGATTTTATGGTGCAGATGGTGTGCTCAGTTGATTCTGCCAGAGAGGTTAAGGCGTATTTTCCTTTTTTGCATGCGTTGGCGTGCTTTCTCAGGTGTTCTATGTATTTGTTAAGTTCTCCAGCTGGAGATTGGTCATCTGTGGCGGAATCTAATTCCAACGAATCGGCAATCCGCTGTGCAGATTTCTTGTCCCTTAATCCCAGGGAGATTTCTCCGCATTTCTCTCTTTTTTCGGTAAATGCGCGGAGTCTGTAATAGGCTCCATCTCTGACGGCGTAAATCTTGGTCGCTTGCTTTTGCTGCATTTGCATCCACCAGTTTTGAACCTGTTCTGTTGATGGGCATGCTTGTTTCATGTTTAGGTCCTTTTTAGACAATGGTTGAACAGTCCAAGTCGGGGACGACTTGATCTTGAAATCCGTTGGGTGTTAGGGTTATTTGGATGAGAAATACCGGGGGATTGATAAGGCCTTTTACATGAAAACCCGATATTCCTTAAATTTGGGTGAGATTACTCATGGTAGAGTCTGAGTATTGTGCGTGAATTGCCTTCTTCAATGTGGATGAATGCCTTTTCACTGGTCCAAGGATTTGATTTGGTATCCTTTACATCGGGGCCTTTGCCTACAAAGCATACGGTTACTTCGTAGGGAAGACCGCCCATGATTATATCGGTAATCCAGTTTTTTTTCTTTTGACCGTTGCCTTTATGTTCTGTATAGCCGAGCCTGAATCCGCGTGCTTGTGATTTCTGGTATACTGCTTTTTCGAAGGAGTTCAACTCACTGAAAGACTTGTACTGGTCTTCGTACATGACATCCTCCCAGCCTTTCATCATTGCTTGGTTTAGCCATTCATTTTTCGCGCGACGCTCAATGACTCTTATGAGTGCGTGAAATTCACAGCAGGGATATTCCTCAAGGTAGTATTTGTCAACTTGCTGCCATGATTGCTGATCCTTGAAGAAATCGAGCAAACAGATGTCAAGCTCGTCTTTGACATTTTCATCGCTGAAAGCGAATCTTGCCATTTCCCAATCGACATCAGCGCAATCGACGCTCGCGATAAGGTCGTCAATGGTGAGAATGTCTCCGTTGGAAGCCGTTATGGGTTTGATAGTGCTGCTACTGTTCTTCATAGCGTATCTCCTTGTTTTAGAGTTGAATTTTTTTGTTGGGTATAATCCTATCCGTCGCAAGTCGCTCCCGACTTGTTCTTGAAATCCGTTTGGTTTAGGGTGCTTTAGGGAAAATCCTAGACGGGAAGGGCCAATTACATATAAGACCCGTCAAGGAACATGGAAAATGGGAACTAATTATTGCGGTAAAGAAGCGCCTTCAGTTCCCTTTTATGTAAGAGCGCCTTGGATGACAGTGAGCATTTGTTGGGCTCTGCATCGTTTTCATCCCCGAAGAGTCTGATCCGCTTATATGTGGAGCAGTGGCAAGTAACCCAGACCTTCGCTGCCTGGATTGACAAGGGGATGATTTCGGGCCTGACAGCCCAGCAACTATCGTTGACATCGTCGGTGCAGTCGCCACCATGGCGATAAATGAAGAATTCGCCAGTTCTCTTGTAATAAAGGGTCTCGGTGAATGATTCCCTGGCTTCGTCAGCAAAGAGAATGTAGCAGCCAACGTATGTCGCCGTATCGGTGTCATACTTTAACCCGTTAATGCGAGTTTTCATGTGTATTTTCCTTTATATTGGAGGTTTAGCCAAGTTTGGGAATGCCCGTCAGTGTGCATTCTCCGTACTTGGCGGTTGTTATAGGAAGGTTTGTTAAGTGGATGCGGAAGCCTTGCTTGCTTCATATTCGGGCGTGAAGTCATGCTCAAACCTACAGCTGTGTACGCAGCCCCAGAGTCCTCCCTTGTCTGATGTGCAACGGTAGCAACCGCAGATGTTGGCGATTTCGAACAGTGAGTAAGAACCGGGGCGATACTTGGCCATGTGAGCAAGGGTTTCCTTGGCGGTGTCAATGTTGGTCAGGCTGAAGAAGCTCTCTGCGACCTTGGTCTTGTAGGCTTCAAAAGTAGCCTTGGCTTTGTTCGCATTTTTGGCTTCATTGCCGTAAATCATGAAACATTCAAGAGAACAGCGGTCTTCGAAGGTAATCCCGTCTTGGTCGCTGGGATACTGTATCCCGGCGAAAATGGTGTTTTCGCCATGTTCTTGGGCGTATACCATGAAATCGACCAATTTATGGGCTACTTCGTCGCGTTCCTTTTCGCTCTGAAACTCGTTGACACGGATTCCGTTCGGGGTAGGCATGTCGAAGAGCTCTGAACAGTTTTCTAAATCGGAAATAAATTGCATTTCGCTGGTGGAATCCGACTTTTTAAGAACGTAGACCTGATTATTTGTGTGTTCAAGAGCCGTGTTCACATTTTCAAAGATCTTCATGATCTCTTCGTCGGTGTATTTTTCACCATTCTTAGGCATATCCTTGATGAATCCGTATTTCTTGAGCCCGGCCTGGATATTCTTGTCCTCTTGAATGCAGTCGAGCGGGTGAAGGTTTGACATAGAGAGAACCCCGTTGTTTTCGGTTTCATAGCCCAAATAGAGGTTTTTGTCCTCAGACATTGAAACCCAGCGAACGGTTGCCAAATGGACGCCTTTGCCTGCGTTATGATAACCGTAGAAGGCGATGCGGTCCTTTTTCATGCTGGCAATCAGTTTTTTGTTTTCGGAGTTCAAGTATTCGTCGAAGAATCCTTCCTGGGGACCGGAAAGGAATGCAAATTGACTAGAAATTTCTTTTCCAACCAAATAATCTTCGATGAATCGGTTCGTTAGGCTGAACAGATTGTAGGATCCGTAACGGAGCTCTCCGTTGCCGGATAAATCCCAATTTAGGATTTTCTGAGTGTAATCCCGATCCTGAAAACGATTGATCACTGCTTGAATTCGATCAAGGTATTCATCCGTCGTAATGGAATCGTCATTGGGGCAATCTGTGACAATGTCATCCATGTATTCCTTGTCCTTAACAAGGAACTGAATGTAGCCGGAGATTACTGTACCGAGCGCGTTGACCTTATCCGGGTCCATGTTCGGTACGATGCCGAAAACATCGTCATGCGACTTGATGCCGAGCTTGATGAGTGCGCTGCGAATTTCTTCGCGAGAGAGGGAATCTTTAGGATTCTTGTTATTGGTCATAATATGACTCCTTGTGTTTTATGTCGGGGCGGAATGCCTCGACATTCCAAAACTAGAATCGTGAAACTTGTTTGGGTATGGATGCGGAAATCTTCATGAAACCTTTTTAGGAGCCCTAAAAAAGGGGCTTTTTTTAGGAGCCCTAAAAAGAACAACGAAACAGCCTGCCTTATATAAAGGCAGGCTGTTTTGCGATCATCAAATCAGGTCTATTTTTTCTTTTTATTGTTTGGCGATAAGTCCGCTTTATTGCGTTTTTTTCTTATTTTTTCCATTCGGATGTTTGATTCTTGGTTTAAAAGCCGATCTTGAAGCTCGGTGAACATTTTTGTCGGACCATACTTGTATTTCAATTTTTGAAGTTCTTTTTGTTCTGCTCTTGAAAGTGTTTCTTTACTTTGCAATTCAAGGATTCGGTTGATTTGAGCTTCTTTTCCTTTATCCTTCTTTTCAGCATCGGCTTTAAGTGCCTGGTAATATTCTTTGCGTTTTAGTGCGCGAACCTTATACTTTTCCTCTTTAAAGTCATTTCGAATTTCGTCTTTAATGAGGTCTAAGAGCTCTTTGCTGATGTTGCTTCTGTTGGTGGCGTTTCTCTTGAAGGTTCGCTCGGTTGAGGCGGTTCTTTGTCTTTTGCTGGTGTATATTCCGCAGTAAACATTCTTTCGGCTTGCGGGTGGTTCTACGAGCGCTTTTATATGGGAAGATAGGAATTTCAGCATTTTTGTGGTGTCATAGATGTTTTCTCGAACTTCGGTACACAGAGGATTTTGGGTGTAGAAACCGATTACATCTTTCTCTTTATTGCTTATTTCCGTAATTTCATCCATTAATGCACTCAATCCGTTACAACAATTCCGGAGCATGATGCGAATGACATATTTATATCGGTGCAACATGAATCTGGATTCTACCCTTAATAGGAGGCTGCTTTTTGTCAATTTAATTTTTTTGATGCATGTGGGTTGGAGTATATAAACTCCATGTCAGCGAAAAAGCTCGAATTGACATGAATCAAACTAACGATATTTGTGAATCTGTTGCAATTCGCCCATCTGTGGTGCAAAAACGCGTGTCAGAAGCCCTTGAACGGGGAAGCAGCGTAATCCTGCTGGACGGCCTCGATAAGGCCCTTGTGGGTACCTTTTTGAATGAAAACGGCCATGCTGTCGCGGTATATGCCGAAGAGCTGTGTCTTGCGCTTATTGTTGAACGCTTGAAAGGGGAACATCCTGATAGATCCATTGAGGAATTGAATGAGGATGCGGCTGATTATTTGAGCGATTTAGGATACGCGGCCCCATATATGCGCGGAGCCGCGCCCGTAATTATCGAGGGCTTCGAAGTCGATTCGAGCGTATGGCGGTGTTTCTTGGAAGGTAAGGTTGACTAGATTGAGTCTTCTTTTAGCGTATTGCCGCGCAGCGGCATTGAGCTAAATTGGTTTCTCATCCGGCGTCAAATGGTGTTTTTCATTTAAGCGACTGGATAGTAATTCTTATTCAATCTAAGCAAGATTTAGTCAATTATATGAATGACTGTAATCAAGAGTGATGATGGTTCCGCGAAGCGGAAGATCTATCAAGTGTGATAAGCGATTATGGAGTAGGACTAAGCCTATTAGGGTAGATTTATTTCAATTAAGGTAGAATGGACTTAGTCCTACGCTATACCCCTTCCAATTGGGTTGAGCTGGGTCAGGGGCTTGCCCCTGTTTACTCCGTCGGTAAAAGCCTTCGGCTTGCTCTGACTCTCGAAGAGAGGATGAGGAAGTCGGAGGCTTTTCCGTTTACAATACTCCGGCTGGAAGAGGTGAAGCTTTAGCTTCGCCGAATCAAAGACGCCAAGGACGGCTGTGATCGGTTCCTAGTAGGCTACGAAGTGGACTGCTGGGAATCCAGCTGGTTTATTATGCGGACCCTAAATAATGAACTCGGCGCTTAAATATTGAACTCGGAACTTAAATAATGATACGATTTGGCGCCTAAAAATGGAACTGTTTTGCCTAAAATAAAGAAAGCCACCGGATTTGATTCCGGTGGCTAGGTGATTTATTTGAAACTAGAATGTTATGAAGTCGTAATCGGAACATGTTTTTCGTCGTTCCTTTAGCAAGGCGAAGAACTTGGCGACGGTGGCCCTGCCTACCTTAAACCGATCGATAATTTCCTTGTAAGTCAAGTTTCCGATGTCACGGTCTTTCAAAAATTCGTCAATCAGCATCTTGACCTTTGGCGATGCAGTCCACAGATATTCTTCGTTGTCTTTGGTGAACTTGCCTGCACGGGTCTTTTCGAGATACTTGTCAAGGGTCCAGCGGTCTTTTTCCGGTAGAAGCTTGTTGCTGTCCCTCAGCTTGTCATATACATAGAACTCGAAGTTTTGCAAAGCGTTCTTGGTAATCCACTCATTATCAGTCGTGTTTCCAATGAGCGATTTCCAAGCTTTATTGCGCTTAGGGCTTGTCATGACATAACAGATTGCTAAGGCAACATCGTTGAATCCGACCGTTTTTCCGGCGCTTTTTGCGATGAGTGCATTCGGAATAATGACATCGTGAAAGACGCGGCTGTATAGACGAAAAATTGACTTTTCAGTGGGTGATTTGTTCCAGTTACGGTCAAAGGAGAAATCCTTGCCAGAATAGCCCCTGATCTTGAAGTGGCTTATTGTCTTGCTGGTGGATAGGAGCCAGTGTCTTGGCTTGCGCTTGTATTCCTTTGATGTGGCTTCTTCTGTGGCTGGCGCGGTTATCTCAGTCGGGGTTTTAAGGGATTCTATTTGTGCTAGGACTGAATCTACTTCTGATTGTGTGATAAAGATGATGTACTTTCCGTCTCTACAAGCGCAATAGATGTTTTGCTTTTCTTGTCGCTTTAGTTCTTTTCGTTCTTCAGCGCTGTTAATGAAGTATTCCCTAAGTTGTGTGGCGATATTGTGCAAGGCTTTGAGTCTTAGACCACAATAATAAGCCTTGTCTCGTTCTTCTTTTGTAGAACCGGGCAAATGACTGAAATAATCTAAATATATATAGTAGTTATAAAATGGGGCTAGGTCATTCTGATTCTGGTCCTTGGTAAACCGATAGTGACCGGGCTTGAATTTTTCCTTAAAAAGGGAAAACATCTCTTTGGTGGGAACGTCGGTCGGTTCAAGTAGTATTGCGGATTGAAAGTTCGGTTTTTCGCGGGAGCCTAGATTCTTATTCATGAATATCATAGGTTTTGGATCCTTTTGTTTTCTGATTGGTGCAAATTTAACAGGAATCAATTTGAATTGCAAATTGCGAAAATTAGCCGACTTTGGCTCATTTTTGTACCAGAACTGATAAACTATATATGTCCTAAATGGGGTACTCTATGATAGTGTACATGTACAATGATGAATGTGAGCCGATAAGCGACAAGGTGGTTCGCGAGAGATTCCTGCTGGAAGAGGAAGCGAATCGAGTTAAGACGTTTGTTCAAGACATCTATAGCGAGTTCGGCATCGAAGTTGATGGTGTAAACAACCAGCTTGATATTGCCGTTAAGATGCTCCGAAGTCGGTTGTCTAGCGAACCGGACAATGCGGCGGTAATATGTCGGTACTTGAATCGTGCGGCGGCTATCGGCTGGGATTTTCACTGGCATTGCTGCTACATCAGAAAGTTCAAGTTGCCTATTGATCCATATATCTACTTGCCGTAAAGGGGCCTTTGGTACAGTGCTAAATGGTGGCATCCAGTGAGTCTATTCGCTGGATGCCACTTTTATATCTATATTGACTGATATGCCTATTACCGCCCAAGATGTCTATCCCTTGCTTGGTGAATTACTCCATGCGTGTCAGCGCATCGAATGGACCATGAAGTATCTGGTTGAGCAAGCGTATCGCAAGGTGGAGTTTAAGACGGTCGATGAACTGCAAAAGCCGCCCAAGATTGAAGATAAGTGGATGTCGAATCCAGATACGCTCGGAATGGTCGTCAGGGACTTTCTGCAAGACTTCTATGGCGAACCAGCCGATGACTGTGCCGATGTCGACTGCGTCAAGTTCGAACTTCGCTATAGCTTTAATGCCGACGTCGATGCGGATGTCCGCGAGGAAAACCGCCGTCGACGTGCCGCTGAGCTGGCAGACCTTGTGGCGATTCGCAACTTTCTGGCCCACCAATTCGGTCTACGTTATCCTCTGCACGATGAAGAGAGCTGTACGGCTGCGATGGCGTATCTGGAAGATGCCAAGGCGAAGCTGAAAAAGCACGATGAACAGTTGAAGTTCGAGGTCAACATGTTCCAGGCAATTCGTCAGGACATGTGTTCTATGGCTCCGAATATGCCTATGATTATGGAACGGGTGCGTCGTGCTGATGAGCTAAAGGGCAAGATTGGCAAGCTAAAAACCTATAACTTTTCGAATATGGCAGAACGTACCATATTCGACTTTACCGACCGCCAAGACGTGATAGAGGCGATTCTGTACGGCGAGCAAGATATCACGCTGGATGCGTATATGTCGAAGCCTATCGAGGTGCGGCTGGCCAACCTTCAATGGCTGGCAGAGCTATCAGAGAACCCCAACTTCATTGAGGCCGTGCGCAAGCAACAGCAGAAGCGTGGCGTCATTTAATAGTTTCAGTGGGTTGTTACACATACTGTAAACTCCGTTGACCGCTGTAAACGGAACTGTTGCTTGGTTGTGGTTATTCTGCTTGTAATAGGATATTTTACTGGCCAGGGCAGTGTATCCGCACTTAGCTATGGAAGTTGCAATATGGCTATAAACCATTCTGATCGCTGCTGGTGGAGAACCTTTTGTGATGATGTTCGGCGAGCGTTTCGGCGAAACGACCTTGAAATGAAGGCGTACTTGTATGAGGCTTACGAACGTTACATGCACAAACGGCTGATGCGTGAATATCAGTATTACAAGTAAATCGAGAACAATGAGTTAAAGGCTAAGGGACTGATTGGTAAACGGCTTTGAGCAATCCACACATTGATTTCCTCCAGTAACTATATCTTTCCTATAAGTTCTGGAGCAAATCGTAGTTGTTACAACTGACTTTCTATAAATTCCTTGACTGCAGGATTTGATGTTATTGCAAATTGAAAGCGAATCCCACAAAAATGTTAAGGCGTTACCGAATAAAGTCGTCTTTACAGTCTATTGATGATTTAGAAGAGCGCTAAACGAGCCTTCATGGCCTCCGCATTCATGGAAGCCGAGAAATAAATTCACAAAATGGTTTGTCTGACAGCAGTCTTATTATTTGGGGTAAAATTTGCGAATCAGTTCTTTACGCAACGGACAGGATGTCCTCTTCCCTTATTGAGAGTCCCATAAGAGGCTGCTCCATTTGAATTCGAAATGTAAAAGTAATATCCTGATGTATATCCATCCCCTCCCTGGGTTGCAGTCCAAAAAGTAGCATAATATCCATCGCCATAAAAAGATCCTCCTTGATTGTATCCAACGGGAAAAGCAGAAAATCCTATAGCGTCAGTTCCATTGTTTGACCTATCCCATCCTGTTTTGGATCTCAAAATTTTTTGCCTATTGCCAAGTTCTTCAATTGTTGATAATAGATTTTTCCATTCTTCTAGGCGAGGGATGTGCCATCCTTCTGGACATATACCTTTTCGATTGACATCGCTTATAGAACAACGAAGTCCTTCGCCACAATCGTATGCGGCAGTATCCATTGCTGCAGACCATGTGTAGTATCGGCCCGCTATTTCCCCGTCAGGATCATTTTTATTTGCCCACATATTTCCTTCTAAATTATGAGAAATATTCTTGTCCGCAAAATTCAAGTTTTCTGCCATCCAGGTAACACCATCTATAACCGTGGTCCTATAAACCTTTCCATCTCTTTCATCAGTCATAGTTCCGTATTCAAAATCAGGATTAAAGCGATATTCCTTGGGGACAAGCCAATTCCAATCGTTAGTCATGTCAACCCAATTACCGTTTGACGCACAATAGTAACTAATGGTATCAACGACTGCACCCTTGATGATTTTTCCGATTTCATCACAAGTCGTTTCATTATTTAGGTCTTTCTCGTATGAAGTCGCAAACCGCCAAAATACAGAGTTAGAGGAATCGCGGCAAATAAAGCGACTGTAAGTATTTTTGTAGTAAAGTTTGCTGTACTGATTGGTGACTGCGGCAATTTCACCAGCACGTTCCTTAGTGCAAGTTCCTATTCCATATTCTCGCCTCCAGAAATTACCCAGGAAAGCAGACTTATAGGGGGCTGCATAAGATGAGGAAGTTACAGATGTTTTAAACGTCGTCTGGGAAAGTATTGACCCCGCCCTTGCAAAATCTGCCATTTTGGCTTTTATACTATCGCTCCACTCTCCATCTTTTTCAAAATCGTCTGCGACTTCATCAATTAGTTTTTGCAAAGCAGAGGCACTATTGGTCAGTCCATTGAACAAAAGCGTTACATTGTATAAAACCGTGTCGGCTGCCGTTTTGGGAACGATATCCTGTGGTTCTGTAAAGGTTCCTTCTAAGCCTAAAGACTTAATCCATTCATTATTCGCCTGTTCTCTTGCCGACGGAAAATCAAGACCGTTCTTTACCAAATAGGCGATTCGCTTTGATTGGATATGTGTAAACAAGTTGACCCTAGCAATGTACTCTACCCTTTTGTTTATTGTTTTTCGGTCCAAATATGTCGCATCGACTATGGCGTTAAGTGTCAAGGAATCAGTCGTCGTCTTTTGGGAATCCAGTTCAAAAAATTTTCCTTGGCATTCAATCAGCATATAAATTGACTGTTGTCCGATTGTGTCTGACTCCGAATAATACTTGTTGCCAAAGACTCCTATATAACTGGTACTATTGACATTTGTCGATTGATGCTGGACTCCCGTTTTATTAAGAGACGCATTCAGTTCATGAACAACAACCTTCGGGGCGATAAGATACTGCGTACCCGTGGCAAGCACAGCATCTCTAATAGAGAATGTACTTGAGTCCACTTCGGCAGATGACATTGTTTCACTAGAAGATTCAGGGGCAAACGAAGAACTAGACACCGTTGCAGAACTCTGCACTTGACTAGATGAAGACAAACTAGATGAACTTGGACTAGTATTCGAAGATGAACTAGACTTGGCTTTTTCGCAGTTATCCAGATTCAACACATAAGTAACACCATCATCACACAGGTACATTTTTTCGCTGCTGCTTGAATTTTCTGTTTCATTGTCAGAACTGGATGAAGCTGGAACATCGCTAGAACTGGAGGCAACTTGAACCTCGCTTGAACTTGAATTCGTCACACGGCTGGAACTTGATGCGACCGACTTTTCACTAGAACTGGATGAAATCGGCGCGTCGCTAGAACTGGAGGCAACTTGGACCTCGCTTGAACTTGAATTCGTCACACGGCTGGAACTTGATGCGACCGACTTCTCACTAGAACTGGATTCAACAGATTTTTCGCTAGAACTAGAGAGTACCTGAACTTCGCTTGAGGAACTGGACGAAACTATTTCAACCCATTTACCATCGGAACATTCTCTGAAGTTTTCGCTGTCCGCCGGCTTGATAACGAGACCTTCGTTAGATGAATCGCAAGGAATTTCGGTCCCCTTGGAATCATTTGCGTTATCGTTCGCATTACTCGCAGAATCATCGCCGCAAGCGAAAAAGCAAAGAGCCGAAATAACGGATACGCTTGACACAACATAGCGCAGGCTGTTTTTCATGGGGCACCCCTGGTTAAGTCTTTTTACAGGATAGAACTGTTTTCCTCTAATATAAATTATTTTAGCTGTTTTGTAAAAAAAACTATACATCTTATCATTTTTTCAGTCGGCTCTGTTAGGCCAGACCGTATAGCTGCGAACATGCTGCGGCGAGCCTGGTCACGATTTCAGCGAAAATTCTGCAATTCCGTAGTGAAAAAAAAAGCCTTGGATGGGCTTACGAAACCGACTTTTTTGGCTAAGACCGCCCGATTGTACAAAATGACCTGACAGAGCCCTAAAATCTTGCAAAAAGTGATATTTTCCAACCCGAAATATACTCCTTTTGCCCCCCAAAAAAATTTGCTTTAGCTCACACTCAGTATATTAATGTTTTTTTTTCTTTACTTTAGGCTCGTTTGAAGCTATATTTACTCCTATAGCACAACGAGGACTCTATGCTCAAAAAACTGATTGCAGCCATTTTGTTCGTATGCCCCCTGGCTTTTGCCGATTGGACCGGTGGCGTAAAAAAGCCTTCGACCATCGAAAAAGAGGGTAAGACATTCTATGAAATTGAGTCAGCAGAAAATTTGGCGTGGCTCGCGACCCAAGTTAACAAGGGAAATCCTAACTATAATGCAATTCTGAAAAATGATGTTGCGATTACTTCTAGTAAGGTTTCTTCAGAAACAATCAAATGGATTTCAATTGGAACGGACTCAACGACATTTAATGGTGTTTTCGATGGCGCAGGTTACAAAGTGTCGGGATTCTATAGTCAAGGTAAATACGCCGGTCTTTTTGGTTTTATTGGAGAAGGGGCTGTTGTCAAGAATTTAAAACTGGACAATGCTTTGGCTCAAGGTGATAATGGAATTGCTGGTATTTTGGCAGCTTCTTTTGGCGGAGATTCTATTATAGATGTTCAGGTTTCAGGGACTGTTCTTGCCGATAGTTTAGCAGGAGGCCTTGCGGGACAGTTGACGGGACGCAACTTTATTGTTCATTCTCGTTCGAATGCCAAGATTGGTTCCAAATACTATGCTGGTGGCTTTGTGGGTAGCGTAAAAGGCTCTGTTCATTTTTACAGAACTGTAGGTGATTGCGCTTTAGACAGTGCTACAAATACGGGGGCCGTAGGTGGATTTGTGGGGTATGTTGAAAACAAGGCGTTCTTTTTTAATGATACGAATGTAGCAAACATTATTTGGGGCGCGAAACAATCCTCGTCTGCCATAGGCGGCTTTGTTGGCAATTCAAAATCGATATCGACGACCCAGTTTGAGGAATGTGTCAATAAGGGAAATCTCTATGGTTCCAAGAAAAATAATATGGGTGGCTTTATAGGCAACAGCAATGGCCATGTGAATATTTTTACTGCGGTTAATGAGGGTAAAATAGAAAACGGAAATACTTGTGGAGGCTTTATTGGGAACTTTAATGCATCTCATGCTATCATTAGGGATGTTGTCAACAGGGGGTATATGGATAATACGGCATCGGGTGGAATTATTGGAACTTCAGGTAATAAGGGGTCTTTTATAGACATTAGTAATGCAAGGAACAATGCTGTTTTGCATGGATATAGTGTCGCAGGGATTGTTTATTCCTTTGAGGGGGATACTCTACTAATCTCAAAATGTGTGAATACTGATTCGCTTTATGCAACTTCGTATAAAGGCACGTCTGGTGGAATTTTAGGTTTTGGTCGTGGATCCTCTAATAACGGTAAAATTGGATATGATGCTTATATCGTGATAGAAAATTGTACGAACGAGGGCTCCATTTCTGGGAGAGGTGCTATGGGTGGAATTGTCGGTAGCATTGATGATGATAAAATAATTCCGAATACCTATGTGAAAAAATCAAAAAATTTCGGAAATATATCAAGTGATTATACTTACATTTTTAATGGTGTTGGCGGTATTGCTGGATATGCGGAAAGAGCATATATACAGGATTGTATAAATTACGGAAAGGTAAGTGCTGACTTAAAGGGAATGACTGAAGAAATGTACTTTGTTGGCGGAGTTGCTGGCTATGCAGGAAATGTATTTCATTCAATAAATGAAGGGGGGGTATCGGTTCATTCTGATAGCTCGAAATATAGTTTCAAAGCCGAGGTTATTGTCGCTGGAATTGCAGGAAATGCTGATTCCATAGAATATTGTAAAAATAAAGCTGATGTGAGTTTCGTTGGACAAACGCAAGGAGAAGAGTTCGTTCGTGCCTATGCGGCTGGCGTTGTGGGTTTTGCTGAAAGTTTGGTTCGCCTTTGCGAAAACGAAGGACGAGTTTATTTGGATATGGGTGAGAAAGCATCTGCTGCCAATGCTGCGGGTGTTTATGTGGGACGCTCAAGCTCTTACCCGAGGTTAGGAGCGAACATAAACAAGGGTCGAGTTTTATTGAAATCAAATAGCATACAAGTTGTTGATGACCACTGGAATTCTGGAGCGTGGTCGGCTTATTCCTATGTTGCTAATGCTGCTATTGAGTCGGGTACCCTTTCTATAACAGATTCTGTTGCCATTAATGGAACTTTGGTCCCAGGAAATGGAATGCGCTTAAATCAAAGAAATTGTGTCTATTACGACAAGATGTTGAGGCCTGCAGAAAATGATACGTTGCCTGAGTTTGCAATGACTACAGCAGAAATGCAGACCGAAAAATTTGCATGGATGTTGAATACATGCAATGGAAAACTGCCTAATTTAGGCTTGTGGAGTCAGAGCGGCAAGAATTATCCAGTCTTTGCAGATGAAAGCAATCATGCGATTTATAAGGTGACCTTCCTGGATTCTTCAAAGGTGTTGAGCGTTTATACTTATAAAATAGATTCCAGCTTTACAAATTATAAGGGCAACATCATTACCATGGCCGAAGAGCCTGACCCGACTGACGGTGATGAAGACTTGCAATTCGGTTTTTGGGCCTACGGAGATTCCGCTATTTCTGCCAAGACGATTATCAATGGCGACTATGAACTTTATGCGACATATGTACCGAAGGGATCTGTGCTTCAAACCGTTGTTTTCAAGACCGAAGATGGCGACATCGTTGCTGAATTTGTTCTGGCAGAGGGTGTCTCTGAAGTCACCTTACCCAATGCGCCTGCTAAAGTGGGGTACAGGTTTATCGGCTGGTATAATGGAACCCAAAAGCTGGGCTTGACTGGAGATAAGGTTTCTGTTGGGTCGGCAAAGACCTTGGTGGCAAAGTATGAGGCGCTCTTGTATAGGATTGCCTTTATAACGGGTATGGATACGTTGCAGGTGGATTCTGTTGCTTATGGAAAAACTCCTGAATATAGGGGCAAAACCCCGATGGGTCAGTTGGAAGGGTTTGAGTTTAGTGGCTGGGTTCCGGCTATTGCGCCGGTTTCTGGTGATGCGGAATATTGGGCGGCGTTCTCGCCGATAAGTTCTTCTAGCGCTGCATCCAGTTCTTCTGTGGCTTCGTCCAGTAGCATTTCGAGTAGCTCTGTAGCCTCAAGTAGTTCGGTAGTTGCGTCGTCTTCGAGTGCTGCAGAAAGCAGTTCCTCCGAGGAGCATACGATCGTTGTTTTGAACGCTGTTAAGCCCGCGTTCAACCTTGCGGTAGACGGCATGACGCTTATGCTAACGAATGTGCAGGGCGGAGTTGTCCGCATCTTCGATAGCCTGGGTCACCTAGTTACGGCTAAGTCGCTAGCCGATGCAACGACAAGCATTACCTTACAGACCCCTGGTAGCTACATTGTCCGCATGAATGGCATGAGCAAGATCGTATCGCTTAAGTAGGCTCTGTCAGGCTAATTCGTACTTTTTTACAAAGACTGCCAAAACGCTGCGAAAATGACCGTTCGGCTCTGTTAGGTCAAACTGTATAGCTACAGAAACGCTGCGGCGGTCAGATTGCCTTTTTCAGCGAAAATTCTGCAATTCCGTAGTCAATTTGCAGTTTCCAAGGGGCTGACGGATTGGGAAAGTTTTGCTAAGACCGCCCGATTGTACAAAATGGCCTGACAGAGCCAACAGCTTTTCGCACACGATGCAAAATAACCTAAAGTCCCGCCTTTTTTAGCTTGTAGGCGGGGAGGAGTGAAAGATGAAGAAACGCAAGTCCTTCAAGGACTGTATCGTAAAGCCGGGCGAAAAGAGCCCCTACGCAAACCAGCTTGTCGATTTGGCCTTATGACATCACCACAGCCCACGGCTCCAGAGGTAAGCTCTTCTCGCTCACATGGCCGTTCCGGAATGTTCGCTCGAAGACTTACCTTCTTCCGCCTTAGGGCTGCATTCTAGCCGCCGAAATGTCTTCCCGGCCCCCGAGCCGGGATCTCCTCTGGCCGCTTGCAAAAGAAAGCCCCGTTTTCCTATGCAAACTGCGCTCCGGCTCTGCCTGCTCCGCACGCCATTAAGACCGTTCGCCTTACGTCTTACTCTCACCACAGCCCCAGCTTAACGCATGGGGCTTTACGGCACACAGAAATTACGGCCTTCGGCCGACATCGTTTTGCGGTCAGGCACTCGCCTCCGCTTTAGCCTTGTCAAAATGTCTGTCTTTTTTATTGACACTAATGTAAAAAAAACGTATACTTAGATGAGGTGTGGCAATATTTTGATGGAGTTCTTCATTATGCAAAAGAAAACCCTTATAACTGTATATTTATTTGCTTTCCTTTGCATAGCGGACGCCTTTGCACAGGATAAAGACATCTTGATTGCACAGGGTGTCTTTAACAACTGTCAGTCATTGTACTTATGCGAATGGAATTCGTATGTCGAACCCGTATGGGATGAAAAACTGCAAAGCTATAAAGATTACCTTGCCGGTAGTGTTTATTTAGGAACAGATTTGGAAGACGAAACAAGGTATCTTATCTTTAAAACCAACGGAATGGATATTAAACCCTACGGCATTCAGGCAACCCACGGGCTTATATTGCAGCAAGGACACTCATATCAAATTGTAGGAACAGGGCGTGTAGAAGAAAGCGCCACGGGAGCGGTTTCTATCGGCGTTATGAACAGTCTAGACATGACTGTATTTGAAATTGAACAGAGCTTCAATGGGGAATTTAAGTCCAGTGTTTATAACCACTGTTCCAAGAGTGAAGGCGGAAACCTTTACATAAATGCAGGAAAATTGAAGCCAAGCGAAGGGGAATCCGCAGGTTATTTCATATTACAAGAAATCAAAATCATTGAAAATGAAATTTCCTGCAACGACGTGAATCACAAGGATTCCATTAAGATAGATGACCTAGAAGATGGGGACGACGTCACTCTTACGGGCGGAACGTGGTTCGCCTATGATGACAACAACACAAGAGATCGTCAAGGAAACTACTCTCAGTCCTCCTTTACCAACATAGACAGCCTAGTTTTACCCGCAACAAACGGCTCCGAATATATGGCAGGGCTAGAAGGAATTGCTCTTGATGCTGGTTATTACAATGGTGCGCCCTTTGTTGTGCTGGGCTTAAAAATGAACAAGGATTCCTCGGGCTATGATTTTAGCTCCTGCGATGTGATTGCTTACGATTACATCGGAGCTCAACATCAATTTAAAGTCGTCATGGAAGGTGATTACAATGGTGAATTAACGGAAGATAATAATCACTACGTTATGGCAAGTAAATCCGTTTCATGGAAGACTGTTTCATTTAGTTTGGGGGCACTTGCACAAGAACCGAATTGGGGGTATACATATCGGCTGGATATGACCAAAATCGGAAAGTTGCTGTGGGATGTCCGTGGTCGTATTCCCGATTACCTTTATGTCGACAATGTTCGTTGCCTAAAACGCAGTGTTGTTCCAGTTGATTCGAATGATGTCAAATCCAGTTCTAGCGAAGTTGAGTCCAGTTCTAACGAACATACAACTTTCATTGGGGCATCTAATGGCCGTTTGCAGATTAGTGCAAATTATGGAACCGATGTAAGGGTGAATGTGTTCGACATGTTGGGCAACAAAGTCAAGAGCCTACGTTTGACACTCGCGAAGGATGACAATACAATTGTACTGACAGACCTTGCCCGTGGAAAATATATCGCAAAAATTTCTGGAAAAAACGCTAGTGGCGTCGTGCGCATAAATATTCGCTAGTATAGGGAACAACAAGACAAGCGACTACAAAACGCCTTAATTTCATAACGCAAATATCTTTTTACATCAAAATCAGTCCATAAACGCCCGAAAAAAGCGTGTATATATATGAATAGGGACAGTCCCTATTCGCCCGACGGAGGTTCATCCGTTAAAAGCGATATGTACATGCGGAAGAATCGTAAAATTAAAAGATATGCCCATAAACAATCCAATATTGTTAAAAAGGAAATATCTTCTATTGACGATGAATCTTCTTGTATATATATTATATATACCACATATATGATTTTCGAATGGGATGAAAACAAGGCCGAAACAAATTTTATCAAACACAAGGTGACTTTTGAAGAGGCTCAAACAGTTTTCTATGATGAAAATGCTCTTTTGCTTGCGGATGAAAAACATTCAGATGAAGAAGATCGTTTTATTCTAATGGGAATGTCGTCAATGATGAATACGCTCTTGGTGTGTTTTTGCGAACGAGGTTCAGAAGAAAACGAAATTATCCGAATTATTTCATCTCGAAAAGCGAATAAAAAAGAAACAGAACAATACTGGAAAAGGAGGTTGCCATGAAGAAAAACTACGATTTCAGCAATGCAGTCAAAAACCCGTATGCCAAAAAGTTAAAGAAGACGATTTGTATAAACATCAGCGAATCGGTTCTCGCTTATTTCAAGGATCTGGCGGAAAAGACAAATATTCCGTACCAGACATTAATCAACATGTTCCTTGAGCAAGCCAAGGCTGATAAAATGGAGCCTAAATTCGTTTCGAAACCAAATCGCAAAAAACAAGTGGCATAATTCATATCATAAATGTCAAGGATTGCCCTAGGCTTAATGGAACTGATGGAACGGTGACCAAGATTGATTATTTAGGCCAGTTGCACGGAACGTGGGCGTCAACAGTCGCTATCATACCATCCGAAGATGAGTACGAAATTATTCTTCCCGCCGAAATAGCAACACCAATGTCGGATATAATGAAAAAATAAAGCATCCGTCAGCCAAGGGTGATGTCCATTAACCCAAGGCGAACGGATGATGCTTTTAGGCCGCATTCTGGCGGTCTTGCCGTAGTAATTTGTAGTAGGTTGTTCGTTTAAGCCCCAACTGACGCATTGCCGCCGTCGCCGTCAGCGTACCAGATTTGACTTGAGTGATTGCGTCATCCCAGCCTTCAGGCTTCGGAATCGCCTTTTTACCGAAATGAACTCCGCGCTCCAACGCGAGCTTTATACCTTGTTTTTGCCTAGATTTTATGTTAAGTCTCTCACGCTCACTAACATAACTAAGAATTTGTAATACAAGGTCAGCGACAAAGCGCTTATCAAGATTACCGTTGTTATTGGTCGTATCAAGTAGGGGCATGTTGATGACTTTTATGTCGCAGCCCAATGTTTGGGTTATATGCTTCCACGCTTGCTGTATTAGGTTGTACGACCTCGAGATTCTATCCAAATCAACCACCACAACGCAATCTCCGGGACGCATGGCGGCAAGAGTTGTTTCGGTGCCAACTAATGCGCCCCAAGCTTTTCGATTAAAATCTTTTCCTGAGGCCTTGTCACAGTAAAGATAACGTTCATCTGTAATATATGGTTTTAGTGCTTCGATTTGACGCGATAAATTTTGCGTGTTACTGGACACACGGGCATACCCAAAAACAGCCATAATGGCCTCCTTTGTTTGATGTTAATTAAATAAAGAACTTAAGCAGTCCCGTAGACTGGCTGTCAGTATTCGGTAAAGTCAATCAGCTATGCGAATGTTCGGACAAGTTATTCAATCAAGCCGAATGTTCGCATTGCTTTTTTTGTGTTTTGCGCATTAATTTAAGCCGTACTTTGATATTGGAAATGAGTGTGTGGTATAGTACACTTTAACGGCCTACTTTGTGCACGATTTTTGATGATGACGATGTCGGGTTTACTTCAATAGGGTTTGTGTATATATGTGGGAATCTTACGGGAAAAAAATTGAAGGGTACAATGTTCTATATTAATATATATATGTGATAAGTGTACCAATAGGGGAGCTTTGTAAGCGTTTCTACTTAGTGATCGTACACCGATTTGGTTGGGGCAACGAAAAAATTTCAGCAGCATATAAACTTTTATTGGTTCGCTAGGGTGCCTTAGCAACCAATGCATCATGCATTCTCTATTGGTCAAAGCAAGCGGATGGGGACGGAAACAGTTGGTTCATATATACGATGTCCCCGCCCGCTTGTTTTTTATTGTTTTTCGTTTAGGATGTATTCAACAGCTCGTTCCGCTTTGGAGGCTGCGATTGGCAAAAGAGAATAATCATTGCTTAGCTTTTCAATCCATCCTTCGATATAAGCAGCATTTTGTTCTAAGGTACTTTTTGTGTCAATATTGAATGTCCTGAGTAAAAAAGCCGAACCAAGTTCTGCAATCAACTCTTCGCGAGAATACTCTTTTGACCCAAATGTGGTTGGGGAATTATTTACCCCAAATCTACCTAATCTGTGTTTCGCTCCCGTACTATGACAAACTTCGTGAAGTAAAGTGCTATAGTAATCTTCCGACGACTTGAAATTTACGATTGGAGCAATGTTGATGTAATCATATTTTTTTGAGTAGTAGGCATCATTTGAATTATGCTTAAGTTCAATGTGTTCTCTAGTGAGGTATTGATTTATATTTTCTTCAACTTGTTTGATTGGTGAAACGATTGTGTTATTGGACGCCTTAGGTTGCCATCGTGGCTGGATACCATCACAATCAGCAACCCTAAAAACCGTGTATGTACGCAGATATGGCACTTTTTTAATTGTTACTTCCCCTTTTTCGTCGGTTTCTGCCTTTTCAAAAGTATGCCAAAAGAAAACTCGACGGCCTTTACTTCCTTTATGTAGACGACCTTTTAACATCTGTATCTGATGCCAAGTTATGAATTCCGCTGATTCACCACCTAAAATCAATTGGTTCAAAAAAGAATAAGCCTTTCCCGTTGCAAAGCTAATTGCGCATCGGTTTCCAAACCATGGTTGCTCCCACGGAATGCAACCTTGTTTTAACTGTTCGATGATTTTGTTTGTAATTTCTTCGTACGCCTTGTTCATTTTGACCTCGCTTGTTGTCTTGTCATAGATGAAATAAAAGACTATGGCAGTCCCGCTGTTCGTCTGCCAGTCGTTATGATGAGGCGCAAAAGAAAAATCACCCTACTCCTCCAAGTAGGGTGATTCGACTAAGGAAGAAAAATCGTGTTAGCCGGAAACGCGCTTCTTGCTTGGCCTGTAGACGATGCGCTTTTTAGCCATTTGTAGCCTCCGGTGTTGCGATTGCTTGCTGGTATTTCTCTAGTACGGCGTTTTCGACATGTTCGCGTAATGCCTTTGTGATGGGGTTGCAAACAGAACGATATTCATCACCCTTGAAGAACGGATCTATGGGGTAGTTTACAAACAGGCCGTTCTCACCACTCATTACACGTAGTCCACGAATTATGAGCTGGTCGCCAAGAATAACGCTTGCAAGTGCCTTTACGCTTCCAAGCGAAGGTCCTTCGTGAAAAGGGAATACCTTGCAATCGGTCACTTGCATGGCTGAGCTTGTTTGGCTTTCGAGCTGTTGGATGCGGGTGATAAGGTCTGCCTTCTTCATGCTTTGATAGTTCATATCGAATCCTTTTTGTTTTTGTTTGTCATGTCATTGACATAGAAGTGATAAATGGCCAAAGCAGTCCCGTGGATTCCGTGTCAGTCCCTTGCAGCTATAAACAAAAAAAGAACCCCGTTAGGGGTTCCTCTTAGACAGTCATGGTGTAGGCGTCCTCGCACCAGCCTTGTATGTAAGCAGGGTATTCGCCGTAAGTGCCGTAGTAGAAGGTGACGCCATCTGCTTGGTTGTCTGCGATGATGTCCTTGCGGTGCGCCATCAGGTAGGCTCGGTCCTTTGCTGTGGCTAACCTCCAATCGGATGCGCGTTCTCGTTCGTTGGCAGTCCACTTGGCATGTCCGTATAGGCGCTCTCCGGCAAGTCTAATAGCCTGGATTGCGTCAGCGCGCTTGGTGAGGTCATAGTTATACTTGGTCGCAGCCTCGCGGACATACTGTTCAAGCTCTTCGCCGTCACCCATGCCCCAGTTTTGATATATGTATGCGAGGCATTTGCCGCCATGTCTTATTTGAAATATAATCCTATCGCTCATAATAATTCACTTTATTTATGAAGCTCATGTTATATGATGGCAGTCCCGCCGCTGCCGTGCCAGTCTGATGAGGGTTCGGCAAATAAAAAAGGGGCATAGCCCCTTGTACTAACAATGCTCCATAGGGTCATAATCGCGAGCGTCATAGGTACATACATAGCGGCACTCAGCGTACAGCGTGCCACCCTTGACGAGGTGCTTGGGACGGCTCTTGTAGGTCTTGTGCTCGGTACTCTCGACTATGTGGTGGTCTTCGATGTGGCGCACCTTGCGAGTCACAACCCATCCAAGCACTCCGACCAAGACCGCATTGCAGGTGTACTTGTCAGCCCATTCATCGACGATGGGGTTCGGCTTCTTGCTGAAGCGTTTCCATCTTGCTGAAGTCAGTCGTTCTTTGGAATGGATGCTCACAACTACGCGATTGCATCCGTCTCTTTCGCACGCTTGCTGTTTCCTCCAGTAGTCTTTGAAATCATCCGTGAAGTATCCTGGTCTGATCAGGACATTGTGACTTTCTCGTTTTACGCCATAGTGCATAAAGCATCTCCTTGGTTAAGTTTTCGTGTCATAGATATCGATATCGACTAGGTGCAGTCCCGTGCAGATTGCGTCAGTCGCTTGGATTTGTTATGGGTGAAAACGCCGTAAGGGGCTATTTAACGGGCTTTGTTGGTTTACGTTCACAATAAAAAATCAAAGTGTTTTTTAGGGTACGGGTTTTTCCTAAAAAAGGAATCTCCATATCGGAGAAAGCGCCTTCGAAATCGAATGAATAAAAATCGGTTGTCAATAACCCCATACCCCAAAAGTGAGCAAAGTCAGAAGGGGCATTTTTCCAAAATTTTGGGGGCTGGGGAAGGATACAAGAAAGGCCTCTTGCATAATGCGAGAGGCCTTTACTATACCCGGGCCGCGACTCGAACGCGGATATCATCCTTAGGAGGGACGTATTTTATCCCGTTAAATTACCCAGGCGAGTGGCGATAATATAGAAACATACGCATTAATTGTCAAAAAAACGGCTTTTCTGCTATTCAATTGGATAGAACGCGAAAAGGTGTTTTTGCGAATTCTTGATTCGAACACTTGCCGAACAGTAAAAAAAGCAGTGTTTTGGAGCGCGTGCTATCTGAAATTTGATACAGTGACTGGCTTTGACGCGATTTATAGAACGCGGAACTTTTTTCAGTTCGAACTTGACATTGAATGGTTTTATAACTATTTTCGAACTCGTGGATAGAACGAGGCTGCTGTCGGTCGTGTTCGACTAAATGTCGTTATGCCTTGTCTTTCCTGACATAAACGCGATGTGAGACTGTTCGAAAATCGTTCGATTAGGCCGATACACATCACGACACACTGTTCGACACAGGTTGGTGTGTTTGTATGTGAAATTGGCGCTATTAAGCGAAAATCGCAAGGTTTAGTGTTCGGGCGCGGTATATCCTAAATAGATTGGATAGTTCAGTTGGATAGAACGGGTCCCTCCTAAGGATCAGACTCGCGTTCGAATCGCGATCCGGGTATTTCGCTGGTTGCTTCGGTGGCCAGCCTTTTTTTTTGTTATTTTTCGCATGTGAAGAAACTCTATATTGCCTTTATTGTTGTTTTTGCAGTCTTGTTGCTGTTGCCGTTTACGGTGCAGACGGTGGCGGATTTGCGCGGTGAAAAGCGCTTTGTCAGCCTGGATATTTTCAAGGATGTCGTTTATACGCCGTTTAAGCGTGAATCCGAGATGGCGGAATCGGCTGCCAAGTTGAACGATGCCTGGTTTGCGGCGCGTGAATCGATTGCCGGTGGTGCCGAGGTGGGCGAGTCGCTGGAAAACGTGGTCAGTGCGCTTTCGGACCTGGAGGCGGTTGCGCTTTCGGTGAATAGCTATGCCGAACTGGATACGGCCGAGGCGGACTACAAGTTGCTGAAGTTGGCTGATACCTTGGTTGCAGCCCTTGAAGATGAACCGGAAACCTTCAAAACTGTTGATTCTACGCTGAAGGCGGTGGTGGCTGAATTCGGGCGTTTCTCGGTTTGGCGTGCGCTTTGCGGCATTAAGCATTACGGTGTGTGGACGAGCCGCTATCTGCGTGCGTTCGAAAACAAGGTCGAAGACGAAAATGCGCTTGTGCTTGCTTTCCGCCCCAAGTACCAGTTGGCGGTATGGAATATCTTCAATGATCCGGGCGAAAAGGTGGTTCTGGGTGAGGGCGAAGGCCGTTGGCTTTTCTACCGCCAAGATGTAGAATTCCTAGTGCAGCCGTCGCCGCTGGATGTACGCAGCGCAAAGCTCGATAACCCGATTCAGGCAATTCTCAAGTTCCGCAACCAGCTTAAGGCGAAGGGCGTAGAGCTCCTGGTGGTGATTACTCCGGGCAAGCCGAGCATCTATCCGGAACGCTTGACCGGCGTTGATGGCTTGAAACTTGCCGGACACGGCAAGGCGATTCTGGATTCGCTTGCGACGATTGGGTTGAATACGGTGGACCTGTATACGCCGCTCCTTGCCGCAAAGGCGGACGATGCAAACCTGGGTGCGCTTTATCTGGATGACGATACGCACTGGACTCCGCGTGGTGCAGAACTTGCCGCCGGTGAAATCGCGAAAAAAGTGAATGCGATGGTGGATGCGGGCCTGATCAATATCGGTGAACCGTCTATGGATTATGTGGTGTCTGATTCTTTGGCGGATCGCATGGGCGACATTGGCGAAATGAGCGGCCTCAACAAGTTCAACGTGTTCAAGGTACAACAGGTAACCGGCCATGTGGTTTCTCAGCAAGAAATTTCGGAACACATGGAAGCTCCGGCAGATTCGCTTTCGGATTCCACGGTGGTACGCGATACGACCAAGACTCCGTTTAAGGATGACTTCCGCAAGTCGAAGATTTTGATTCTGGGCGACAGCTTCAGCCGCATTTACCAGACGGATGCGCCTGTGAATGCGGGTTGGATTGCCCATTTTGCAAGGAATATCGGCCGACCGGTGTCCTCGATTGTGAGCGATGGCGGCGCTTCTACGCTTGTGCGTGAAAAGCTTGCCCGTAAGGCGGGCGTGCTCAAAGGCAAGAAACTCCTGATTTGGGAATTTGTAGAACGCGACCTGCGCTTTGGCGCCGAAGGCTGGAAAACGATTGAATTTTAGGAATTGACTATGGCAAGGCATGGAACACCCACTCCGGGGCAGGCGATTTTAGAAGGCATTGAATGGCTCAAGATGGACAAGGCGGAATTTGCCCGCCGCATCGGGGTCCCGATGGAAACTCTCGAGGGCTTGATTGCGGGTACGGTTGAAATTACCCGCGAACTTGCCGAAGCGCTTGAATCTGTGACGGGAAGCCCCGCTGCCTACTGGCGCATGCTCGCCAGCAAAGCCAAGAGGAATGCGTAATGAATATTACCGATGCCGTTTCTTGTATGTGCGACCTCGCAAAGGGCGAGGCGGAACAGTTTGATGTAATTGCCTCGAATTCCCATTCCGAGGGCTTGTCTGTTTTTCAGGGCCAGGTGCAGAATACCGAAATTTCGGATTCCGTAGGGCTTGGCATTCGCGTGATTAAGGATGGCCGTCCGGGCTATGCGCACACGGAACGCTTGACCAAGGAAGCGATTGCGCAGACCATTAAGGATGCCGTTTGCCACACGCAGTGGACCGAGAAGGTTGACTTTGAATTGCCTGCTCCGGCAAAGATTCCGGAAGGCAATCCCAACTACAATCCGGCGCTGGAATCGCTCACGTTGGCGGAACTCAAGGACTTCTGCATCGAACTTGAAAAAGAAACGTTTGCACGTTCTGCCGACATCAAGAATATTCCATACTTGGGTGCCGACCTGAACCGCGACTTTTCGATTGTTGCAAACCACAAGGGTCTTTTCTATACCGATAAGGGAAACTCCGTGTCGGTGGGTGCAGGTGCAGTCGCTGTGCGCGATGGTATCAGCAAGCTCGGCAACTTTGTCAAAAGTGAACGCGACTGGAGCAAGTTCACCGTTGCCGAAATTGCTGACAAGGCTGCGAACTATGCAACGGAACTTTTCGGCGCCAAGAAAATCGAAGGCGGCAAGATTCCTGTCGTGTTCTCGGAACGCATTTCTGGCCGATTCATGAGCATGTACGCTTCGCCGTTCATCGCTGAATCCATGCAGAAAGGTACTTCTCGCTTGGCTGGTAAAGAGGGGCTGAAAATTGCCTCTGAAAAGCTTTCTCTATGGAGCGATCCAACAGGCGAAGCCTTTAGCACCAAGATGTATTTTGATTCCGAAGGCTGTTTGACTCGACGAGTCGAAGTCATTAAGGACGGTATCTTTAACGAAGCGCTCTACAACCTGGAAACCGCCACGAAGGCAGGCTGTGCAACAACGGGCAACGGCGCCCGCGATTTCGGCTCCAAGATGTCTACGGCGTTCTGGAACATGTTCGTTCCGGCAGGGGAGTATTCTTCTGCGGATCTTTTGAAACTTTTTCCCAAGTGCCTCCTGGTGGTGCGCCTCGAAGGTGGCTCCGGCTGTAGCTCCGTGAGTGGCGAACTCAGCATTGGTGCCCACGGTTTCTGGTGCGAAAACGGCGTGATTCAACACCCTGTCGATGGCGTAACCTTGTCGGGCAACTACTTCGACATCATCCAGAATGTGGTTGGCGTTGGCAACGAATATTACAATCCGTTCGCCGGAATCAAGGTCCCGGCGCTTGCCATCAGCGAGCTTGCGGTGAGTTGTTAAAAAAAGTCCCCTTACGGGGACTCTTTTTTTAATCTCAAACCACTGCCTACTTCTTACTGTCTACAGCAGCCTTTTTTTGCCTGTAAATCAGCACAATCAGCCAGATTAAGCCGGTCAGGAACATGACGCTGCAAAGCGTCTGCCCGCGGCTCATGCCGAATAGGTCCACGCGGCCCAGGTGTGCATCGGGCCTGCGGAAAAATTCGATGAAGAATCTAAAGAAACCATAGCCCATCAGGTACAGGCAAGGCATTTTGTCGCGCAACAGCGGAATGCGTCTTAAGTTGTACAAAATGGCAAATAAGATAACGCCTTCGAACAGCATCTCGTAAAGCTGGCTCGGGTGGTGCAGAATCGGGTTGGTAATGGGACTGTCGTGGGCGAGCGGGAACCACATGCCGATACCGCTCGTGGTGACTTCGCCAAATAGTTCGCCGTTAATGAAGTTGCCCCAGCGGCCCCAGGTGTAGGCGAGCGGCGCCAGCATAAAGCAAAGGTTCAGGCCTTCCCAGACCTTCATCTTGTTGCGCTTCAGGCCGATGTAGGTGAATATCGTTCCGAGAATCATGCCACCGTGGTAGCTCATGCCTGAGATTCCGGCAAAGTGGTAGCCAAGAGCATCGTGAGTCATGGGCAGAATGATTTCGGTCGGGTTGGCAAGGTAATAGCCCGGCTTGTAGAAGAACACGTAGCCCAGGCGCGCACCGATAATGATGCCCGCGATAATCCAGGTGAACAGGCTGTCGAACTGGTCCTTGGTGTAGCCCAGCTTTTCCTTCTTGTTCACGTGCATCAGTGTCAGGTAGCCTGTTACGAAGGCGAAAATGTACATGATGCCGTACCAGCGCACCGGGAAACTCCCGAGCGTAAAGGCCGTTCCGTCAAAATAAGAAGGGATTAGATTCCACCATGTCGGTTCCATTTTACTTTCCTTTCTTGGGTAAATATTGGTGAGCCCAATAGTTAAACAGCATTCCGGCGACTTGGGTTGCCGGCTGCGAACGCACGCCCTGCAAGTCGTGCACCTGCATAATCACGAGCACCACCGCCTTGCTCGGATCTACCTTGGACTGCGCAAAACCCATGAACCATTCGTAACGGCCATAGGGGTCGTGTCCGTCGAGGGAGCCTGTCTTTCCGCCGATGGTGAGAGCCTCGTAGTTCTTGCGGGCCATATGCCTGGTCGAAATGTTCTTGCGGGCGGTGCCGTGCGTGACGGTGCGGATCATCGCTTCGCGCAGACCGTAATAAGTGTTGTCGCTGAACTTGCCCACATCAAGTGCGATGCGGCTCTTGGGGGCGTAACCGTCCAGGTTGGCTGCCCACGGAATTTCGAGCGGCTTTTTCATGAGAATGGAGCGGACCTGGGCTGCGGCAAGGAGCGGGGTCAAGGTGGTGGCTTCCGTAAAGCCGCTGCTGACTTCGGCGAGACCGTAACCGGTATCGGGCGGAGCGTAGTTGGAACGCGGGGGGAGTGCACCCGGGAAGTTCGTGTTGTAACCGAGCTTCTTGGCGGCGCTACGCAGGCGTTCGGCACCCACGTTCATGCCCACGATGGCCATCGGCGGGTTCGCGGACTTGGCGTAGGCGTCTTGCAGTTCGATAAACGGCCCCCTGTAGCCTTCCTTGACGCGCAGTTGGTTCTTGTAAAGGTGAATGCTGGAACCGATCATCGGAATTTGCGATGTGAGCGAGTAGCGGTTTGATTCCATGGCTGCCGAAATGGTGACTGTCTTTGCAAGCGATGCCGCCGGGAAGGTGTTCTTGATGAAGTACTCGGGCTTTTCCTGCACGTGGTTGTTGCGACGTTCGCCCCAGGCAATGATTTCGTTGCTCTGGGGGTCCACCATCAAGATGACCGCGTGTTCGGGGCGGAATCGGCGCAGCAGGTTGTCGATCTTTTCGGCCATGAAAACATCTTTCTGCGCCTTGATGTGCGAGCTGTCGATGACGTCTGCTTCGGCGGGGCTTTCGGGGACGACTGCGGCGGCAACCGTTGCCTGCGTGTTCGCTAGGTCTTCGGAATCGGCCTTCGGGAAAAGTCCCGTTTCGCTTAGTTGTTCGGCCTGCAGGGTTGCGTCGCTTGCGGCTGTAGAATCGATTGCTTCTGCATATTCGTCTTCTTCAGCGGGCTTTTGGGGTTCTTTTTCGCCAAAAATGCAGGTGCCCATCAGGGCGCAAAGTCCCATAAAAACGGAAAAAACAATAATTCGGTTACGGATCCTAACGGCGTAGGGGAGCCTTTTTTTCGGAAGGTAGTTATTATAGTCCATCTTAAAGTTTAAACTTTACTTGAAAATCGTCTTGCGGTAATACTGGAGTTCGGCAATGCTTTCGCGGATATCGTCCAGGGCCTGGTGCTTTTCCATCTTCTGGAATTCCGGCAGGTCCGGGTACCAGCGGAAAGTCAGTTCCTTGATGGAACTCACGTCGATGTTCCTGTAGTTCAGCCAGCCGGTCAAAAGCGGCATGTACTTGTACAGAAAACGTCTGTCCTGCGTAATGGAATTCCCGCAGAGCACGTTTCCGCGTTCGGTGGTGAAGGGCTTGATGAAGTCAAGGGTCATCTTGTCGGCGTCGGCCATGGTGAGTGTCGACTTACGGCAGCGTTCCACGAGTCCGCTCTGGGTGTGGTGACGCTTGTTCCAGTCGTCCATGCCTTCAAAAACGTTTTCGGTCTGGTGAATCGCCAAGACGGGCCCTTCGGCCAAAATATTCAAGTTCGGGTCGGTTACGATCGTCGCAATTTCGAGAATGACGTCCCTCTCCGGCTCGAGACCCGACATTTCGAGGTCCATCCAGACGAGGTTCGGTGCGCTTTTAATTCTTGCCATAACGCGGACAATTTAAAAAATTTTGAAGTGCAAAATTGTAGGGTCAGATGGTTATGAATGCAATTCCGCCCAGGGACGTTAATTTTTTTATTTTTGTGGCATGGAGTCTCTGAACAAGTTGCTGCGAATGGCTATTTCGCCCGAGTGTGATCCGCAAATATTTGATTGCAAATTAGATGAATCTGAATGGGAAAAGGTTCATTCGGATAGCTTGCGCCATTTGGTGGCTGCGGTTGTTTACCGTGCCGTCCGCAACTTGCCTAAAGAAAAGCGCCCTCCGTTAGGACTGATGTTCCAGTGGGCGAGTGAAGCGGAGACAGTCAAAGGCCATAACGAACTCTTGAACGCCGAGGCCGCGAAATATACGGAACTGTTTGCCGCAAAAGGGCGCAAGACGGCTGTCTTGAAGGGGGCTGCCAATGCAAGGCTTTACCCGGACCCGTTTATGCGGCACGCGGGCGATATCGACTTGTGGGTGGAAGGCGGGCGAAAAAGCGTTGTCGCTCTTGTGAAAGAGATGGGGTATGAACTTGACGAGTTCGGTGAAAACGCCCCGCACCATGTCCATTTGCTCCATACGGGGAATGTTGCTGTCGAAGTCCATTTTAAGCCGTCTTCTGGAGTCTTGAGCCCGCTTGCAAATGCCCGACTGCAACGTTATCTGGAACGGGAAATCTTGAATACGGAGCGTGTGCCCGAAGGATTTTGGTCTCCGTCTATCAAGTTTGCTCTCGTAATGCAGCTGGCACACCTTCAAAGGCATTTTTTCAATGAGGGCGTCGGACTCAAGCAGTTTGTCGACTACTTTATCTTGTTGCAGCGTTCTACGGCTGACGAACGTCGCGAAGTGGCGTCAAAATTGGGGAGTTTTGGCCTTAAGCGCTTGGCCGGTGCTTTTATGTGGGCCATGCAAGAGGTATTTGGCCTGGAAAGAGACCGAATGCTTGTGCCGCCCAACAAAAAGCTGGGGAAAAAGGTGCTTGCCGAGGTTTACAATAGCGGAAATTTCGGCTTTAACCGTATAAATTCCAGGGACTTGCATGGAATGAACTTTATTCGGCGCTGGTTTACGAATCGCTGGAATTCGATTCGGTTGGCGCCTTATTCGCCGTCCGAGGTCTTTTGGCACGAAGTGGAGTATTGGAGAAACTTTGCCAAAACGTTTCACCTCAGAATCAAGCATCGTCGCATTTCTATTTGGGACTTGTACCATTAGTGTGTTTTCTTGGCTGAAAATTTAGCTGTTGTAGCTAAATTGTAAGCAAATTGTATCGAATTTCTAAAAATTTAAGACAAAATGCTCCCAAGTTACTTTGCTTTTTTCTATATTTGCGCGCACTATGGAAGAAGTTGTAATTACAGGTATGGGGTGCGTTTCCGCCCTCGGCAATACGCCGGAACTCCTTTGGAACAACCTGCTGGAAGGTAAATCCGGACTCGCAACGATCGATCGCTTCGACGTGACCAACTATCCGATCAAGATAGCTGCTGCCGTCAAGGAATTCGATGGTTCCGAATACATTACCCCGCGCGATTCGTCCCGTCTGTCCAGGTGCATCCAGTACGCTGTGTATGCCTCTTTCCAGGCTCTTAAGAATGCCGGTATTTCCCCCGAAAACGAAGATCCGACCCGCTCTGGCGTGATTATCGGTTCCGGTATCGGTGGCATGCAGATTTATAGCGACTCCGTGGTGGCCCTCGACAAGCGTGGTCCGGGTCGTGTGTCCCCGTTCTTTATTCCGATGTCTATCGTGAACATGCCCGCTGGCGAAGTTTCCAACCGCACCGGCTGGATGGGCCCCTGCTACGCAGTGGTTTCCGCTTGCGCTACCTCTAACCACTCTATCGCCGCCGCTTACGACCAGATCCGTCTCGGCCGCGCCGATATCATGCTCGCCGGTGGTACCGACGAAACCGTGAACAATGTGGCTCTCGCTGGCTTTACCTCCATGAAGGCCTTGAGCAAGCGCAACGACGATCCGACGACGGCATCTCGTCCGTTCGACAAGGACCGCGACGGTTTCGTGATCGGTGAAGGTTCTGGCATCCTCGTTCTCGAAAGCCTTTCTCACGCCAAGAAGCGTGGCGCCAACATTCTCGCCCGCGTGGCCGGCATCGGCATGAGCGCTGACGCTCACCACATGTCCGCCCCGCGTGAAGACGGCGAAGGCGTCCGCCTCGCTATCGAAATGGCTCTCCGCGAAGCCGGTATTTCCCCGAAGGATGTGGGCTACGTGAACACCCACGGTACTTCGACCCCGCTCGGCGACGTTGCTGAATGCTCCGCCCTCGAAAAGGTCTTTGCCGGCGCTACCGACAACCTCAAGGTGAACTCCTCCAAGTGCATGATCGGCCACGCTCTCGGCGCCGCCGGTGCTCTCGAAGCCATCATCACCGTGAAGTCCTTGCAGAATCAGATGATTCATGCGACCACGAACGTGTTCAACCAGGACGAACGCATCCACCTCGATGTGTGCGCCAACAAGAACACCAGCCACTCGTTCAACTACGCCATGTCCGACAGCTTCGGCTTCGGTGGCCAGAACAGCGTGCTGCTCCTCGGCCGCAACTAGTTCGATGAAAAATGTGAAATGAGTAATGTGTAATTACTCATCTCACATTACACATCCCACATTTATAAAAGCCTTTGGTGATTGTTCTCCGGGGCTTTTTTTGTTGCCTTTGTAAAGAAAAGTTTCTATAATTGACCCGGTGAAAATTTTCCGTTCCATATCCATTGCGCTGGTGGCGCTCCTGTTTGCAAGTGTTTCCTTGCAAGCGGCTCCGAGTGATCCGCTGACTTGGCGCGATTCCACGTGGGACTACCGCAGCGAAGACCCGACCGATACGGTTCAATTTTCGGTTGCCAAAAGTGTCGGCGTGGCCTCGACCGTGTTGATTGCCTACGGTGCCGCCTACTGGCTTGTATTCCAGAAAGGCTGGTGGGATGAGCAGGGGAGTGATTTCCATTTTGAAAACGATTTTGACTACGCTTTGAACCTTGACAAGTTCGGCCATTTCGCCTCGGGCGTCATGATGGGCGAGTCCTTTTACGAAGGCTACCGCTGGGCGGGAATTTCCGAGTTTTATTCGTACTTGTTCGCCGGCTTTTCGGCGATGGCAACCCATATTGCAATCGATGTGAAGGACGGCTATTCGCCGGAATGGGGCTTCAGCATTTTCGATGTGCTTTCGGGAACGCTCGGCGGCTTCTTGCCCATGGCGGAACGCTATATTCCCGTGTTCAAGTATGTAGATCTTAAGTGGAGCTACTGGATCAATACCAAAGCGTATTACAGACAAAGTAAAACAGGCGTGTTTACCGACGACTATTGCAACCAAACATTCTGGGCATCATTCAAGGTTTATCGCTTGTTGCCTAAGGCCGCGCGCCAGTATTATCCGAGCTGGCTTGCCATTGCGGCGGGCTTGAGTATTGACGAAGGCGTGTTCCTGCACGACAGAGATGTGACGCCCCATCGCGAAGTCTATATTGCCCTGGATTACGACCTGGAAGCGTTCCGTCCGCAGAGCCGCATGGCGCGTACCATTGTGAAGTACCTGAATTACTTCAAACTGCCGGCCCCCACCGTGCAAGTTTATCCCGAATTCCACTGGTACTTGCTGTATCCGATTAAGTTCTAGTTGCTATTTTTCTATATTTGCCCCCGTATGTTTACGGGTATTATTCAATCTACCGGTGAAATCGTTTCTATTGAAAGTAGGGGCGATGCGCTTACCATGCGCCTTAAGTCACCGGGCTTTTTTAAGAATTGTAAGTTGGGCGACAGTGTCGCCAACGATGGTGTGTGTCTTTCCATTGAATCTTGTACCGATGACGAAGCCACTTTTTGCCTGATGCACCAGACGGTGGAAAATACGGGCTTTAAGCAGGCCGCTGTTGGTAAGTTGGTGAATTTGGAACTTCCGTGTCGTGCAGACAGCTTTATGGGCGGTCACTTTGTGATGGGCCATGTGGACTGCATAACCGAAGTCATCAAGGTGACTCCGCGTGAAACGGGTGTCGAAGTGGATTTGAAGCTTCCGGCAGACCTGCGTCGCTATGTGATTCGCCGCGGTTCGATTTCTCTCAACGGAATCAGCCTGACGGTCGCTGAAAAGTTCGAAGATTCCATTCGCGTGTGCATTATCCCTGAAACGCTTGCTCGCACGAACCTGCGCAACTGGGTTCCGGGTACAATCGTGAATGTGGAAGTCGACATGCTCGGCAAGTATATTGAAAATTATCTGAAGGAACGTGACCTTGCTTAATACGATTGAAGAGGCCATAGAAGATTTTAAGAACGGCAAGTTTTTGATTGTGGTCGATGACGAAGACCGCGAAAACGAAGGCGACTTTGTAATCGCCGCCGAAAAGATTACGCCCGAAAAGGTGAACTTCATGCTCCACGAAGGTCGTGGCGTGCTTTGCGCACCGCTCCCGATCAAGCGTTGTCATGAATTGAACCTCACGCGGCAGACCGCCGAGAATACCTCGATTTTGGGCACGCCCTTTACCATCATGGTCGACAAGATTGAAGGCTGCACCACGGGTGTATCCGCTCACGACCGCGCTGCAACGATTCTCGCTCTTTCGGACCCGAATTCCAAGCCCAGCGACTTCGGCAGGCCGGGGCATATTTCGCCCCTGTACGCCCAGGAAGAGGGCGTACTCCGTCGCGCAGGCCATACCGAAGCAGCAGTAGACCTGGCTAAGCTTGCGGGCCTGCGCCCGGCGGCCGCTTTGATCGAAATCATGAACGAAGACGGCACGATGGCTCGTATGCCGCAACTTCAGGAAGTTGCGAAGAAGTTCGGTCTCAAGATTATCTCCATCCGCGACCTCATCGACTACCGTTTGAAAAACGAAAAGCTCGTGCAGCGCGTAGCCGCCCCGCATGTGTCGACCAAGTATGGCGACTTTACCGCCTATGCTTACAAGAGCAAGACCGACGGTGTAGAACATGTGGCCTGGGTTGCAGGAAATCCCGACTTCAGCAAGCCGGTGTACGTGCGCGTGCACAGCGAATGCCTTACGGGCGATATCTTTGGTAGCCTGCGTTGCGATTGTGGCGAACAGTTGGCCGCCGCCATGAAGTTCATTGGCGAGCACGGCGGCGTGTTCCTTTACATGCGCGGCCAGGAAGGCCGTGGAATCGGTCTCTGCAATAAGCTCCGCGCTTATGAATTGCAAGAAAAGGGCTTGGACACGGTTGAAGCAAACTTGCACCTTGGGTTCAAGTCTGACCTGCGCCAGTATGGTACGGGCGCCCAGATCTTGGCAGATCTCGGCGTCAAGGAAATGCGACTTCTCACGAACAACCCGAGCAAGATTTCGGGCATTACGGCCTATGGCCTTAAAATCGTGGAACGCGTGCCAATCGAAATTAAGCCGAACAAGGAAAACTTGTTCTACCTGCTCACGAAGCAGAAGAAGATGGGACACCAGCTGCATATCGACGGCGCTGCACCCCAAGAGAATTTGAAAGAGGAAAAATAAATGGTGAACGAAATCAAGAATTCCCTCAATGGTAGTGGCCTCAAGGTGGCAATCGCCGTTGCCCGCTTTAACGAGGTCGTGACGGACAAGCTCCTGGAAGGGGCTGTGCGTCAGCTCGAACTGCTCGGTGTAGCAGACAAGGACATCACGGTCGTGCATGTGCCGGGCGCATTCGAACTTCCGGGCGTGTGCCGTCGCCTCGCCGACAGCGGCAAGTACAGTGCCGTGATGGCGCTCGGCGCCGTGATCCGCGGTGAAACCAGCCACTACGACGTGGTGGTGAATGCTTCTACCGGCGGAATCGCAAACATCGCTGCCGAAGGCAAGCTCCCCGTGATTCTTGGAATTTTAACCACCGACACCGTGGACCAGGCCATGAACCGTGCAGGCCTCAAGGCCGGCAACCTCGGTAGCAGCTGGGCATCTACCGCCGTCGAAATGGCAAACCTTTACAAGACCATCTAATTACTAGCGACTCGATTATGAAAGTAAGTTACAGACCCGCCCGTGTTTTTGCCATGCAGCTTTTGTATGCCATGGAAATTACGGGCCAGACCGCAGGGGAGGCTCTTCCGGGAGTGCTTGAATCCCAGCCCCTTCATGCTGAACAGAAAAAGTATGGAATGAAGTTGGTGGACCTGGTGCAGGCCCATCGCGAAGAACTCGACGAAAACATCAAGGCTGCGGCCGCCCACTGGGAACTGGACCGCATGGCAAGCCTTGACCGCATTGTGCTCCGCATTGCGATGGTCGAACTTTCTTACATCCCCGAAATCCCGATGAAGGTCGCTATTTCTGAGGCAGTGCAAATTGCCGCCAAGTACAGCACTGACAATTCGGATTCTTTCGTGAACGGCCTTTTGACTGGCTTTATGCGTAACCGTGGCATGGTTGTCACCGAACCCAAGGAAAAGTAAAATGCTCAAGGAAAAATGGATGAAACATATCTTCGCAGGCATTGCGGCATTTGTGGCACTGATCGTGTATGTGCTGACAATGGCTCCTACGGTAAGCTTCTGGGATTGTGGCGAATTTGTCGCCTGTGCCAATACCTTGGGTATTCCGCATCCTCCTGGAACTCCGTTCTTCGTGTTCCTCGCCCGTGCAGTCATCGTATTGCTCCCGTTCGTGGGCGAAATCGCAAAGCGAGTGAACTACATCTCGGTGGTGAGTTCTGCCGCGACTGTCTATGTGACGGCTCTCTTTGCCTGGGAACTCTTGGCTACCGTTCTCAAGAGCGATGCTCTTGCAGAAAAGATTTCCAGTAAGGTCCGCACGGCCGTGCTGGGTTCTGCCGCTCTCGTGGCCGGTTTCCTCCTGACCTTCTCGGACACCTTCTGGTTCAACGCTGTCGAAGCCGAAGTTTACGGCATCGCCATGTTGATCTTGATGCTCGTCTCTTACCTCGGTCTCGTTTGGTACAACAAGCGTAACGAAGAATACAGCGACCGCATCCTGATTTTCATTTGCTACATCGCCTTCCTCGGCGTGGGTGCACACCTTTATACCATGCTTACGGTTCCTGCCGTGTTTGCACTTTTGCTCGTGGCCGAACCCAAGAAGATTGTAGAACGCATTCCTATCTGGATTACGGGTACGCTCCTTTGCTCCGTGATTTACATGGTGTCTGCCTTTATTGAAATCTCTTTCATCTGCTTGATTGCTCTTTCGATTCTCTGCCTTGCCAAGCCGTTCAAGAGTAAGGGTGTGCAGCGCAGCATGCGTCTGTCCTTGGCATTTGCCTTCTTCGCCTTGATCGGTTACAGCACGCACCTCTACATTCCGATCCGTTCGGAATTGAACCCGATTATCGACGAAAACGATCCTGAAATCAATATCCGCGACGAACAAGGTAACCTCCAGCTGGGTAACCTCTTCAAGGATGAAAACTGGGTCGCCTTCAACAACTTCATTGAACGTAAGCAGTACGGTTCCGAAAGCATGATCAGCCGTGCATTCTACCGTCGTTCCCGCGTTAGCCACCAGTTCCTCTCCTTCCCGCACATGGGTTACGGTGGATACCAGATGGCTCAGTACCTGCCGTACAAGGTGGGCGATGTGAACTACGCCAACGGCGTCTATACTTTCGATGCAGCCGACAACCAGCCTGTGGAACGTTTCGGCATCAAGTTCCCGACGCAGATGAGCTTCATGGGCGATGCGACACTCCCGCAGTTCATGATGTTCTTGCTCTTTAACGGCCTTTTGGTGATGGTTTGCGTGTTTGTCTGGAAGCGCAACCGCAACGTGGGTGTGTTCGTTTCTGTGCTTTATGCCCTTTGCTCGCTTGGCCTGTTGTTCTATATCAACTTCGCCGACGGCACCCGCATGGAACAGCGCGATCATGACTACTGGGTGTCTGTGATGAGCCGCAATGTTCAAGACCTGAACAGCCGTGGCATGGGTATTTCGGCTTTGCCGGACCCGAACGAACTCATCGATATGCGCCAGAATATCGAACATGCCAAGATCCGCCTGGAAACGCTCAAGGCCCGTGGTGCAAACGACGCTCGTCTTGCCGATATCCAGCGTGAAATCGATGGCTATACCAATTCCGCTATCTGGCAGAACTGGCAGAAGATTGAAAGCGGCTTTGCCCAGGTGGGCAGCCGTGCTCCGTTCCCCGATGCAGTGCACCTGGAAGTGCGCGAACGTGACTACTTCTATACTCCGGCATTCATTGTCATGAGCATGATATACGGTATCGGTGCCGGTATCCTGGTGTTCCTGGTGGCAACGTCCAGTTTTGCCGCCTTTGCGAACCCGGTGGCCGCAGCCTTGGTTGCCGTTTCGTTCTTGGTGCCTTGCATTTCGAACTACAAGGAACATGACCGTTCTGGCCTTTGGGTTCCTTGGGATTATGCTTACAACCTGCTGAATAGCTGCCGTCCGAATGCAATCCTCTTCACGAATGGTGACAACGACACCTTCCCGCTGTGGTTTGCTCAGGAAGTGGCCGGTATCCGTAAGGACGTTCGCGTGGTGAACCTCTCGCTCGGTAATACCGACTGGTACATCAAGCAGATGCTCGACAACGAGCCGATTCTCAAGCTCAGCTACGACAAGGCTGCTATCGACCGCGACATGGTGCTCGACAACAGCTCCGCCTCTAACCCGAACCATCAGGTTTCTACTTGGGTCAAGAACGCCCAGCGCCTTATGCCGCAGCTCAAGAACCGCATTGACGCTATGGAAGGCCAGGAACTTTCTCCGGCCGACTCTGCAAAGCTCTTGCAGTTCAAGGTGCATTACCAGGTGTGGGACGCCTTTACGGAATGGGCTGCCCGTACCCGTAGCGGCATGATGCTCACGCAGCATAAGCTCGTGATCGACCTTGCACTCCAGAATATGGACAAGCCGATTGAAATTTCGACGACTGTCGGTACTTCCAACTTCATGGGTCTCGAAAAGTACATGGTGCAGGAAGGCATGGTCTACAATTTCGTGAAGGGTGATTTGACCCCGAAGCGTAATTCCTTCGATGCCAAGTTCACGGCCGACCTCATTGATTCCGTGTTCAAGTTCCGTGGCCTCGGCGACGGTACGGCTTACATCAACGGTGAAACCGAACGCTTGCTCTCTGGCTACGTGTCGCTCTATCTGCAGATCTCTTTCGATGCTCGCGACAAGATTTCGACGCTCCGCAACACGCACCCGTTCACGGCCGAAAGAAAGGCCCAGGTGGACAGCATTGCCGCTTCTGCCGGCAAGTACCTCGAAATGGGTATGAAGCAGTTCCCGAGCGAATGGCGTAACTACTGGGCTGCCGCATTCGTTTACGAATCCGCTGGCCAGAAGGCCAAGGCTCAGGAAGTGGTGAATCGCGGTCTTGAAAATGTCCCGGCTTACGAAGAAGGTGGCCGTGCACGCCTTGTGATGGCTGCCCGCCAGATCGAACAGATGTCCGACGAACCTTTGAAGGTTGAAGAACCCGTGCCGGCCGCTCCGGTGGATTCTCTCCAGAAGGATTCCGCTAACGAACCAGCTGTAGTTGCGGTGGCGAACTAATTAAGTCTGTTGTTATTTGCGATAAGAAGAGAGGATACGAATGGATTTGAGTCTTGTTATTCCAGTCAAGGAAGAAAGCGAGAACCTTCCCGAGCTTTTTAAGGAAATTGTTGCGGCCATTGAACCGACGGGCTTTACCTTCGAGGTCATCGTCATTGATGACGGTAGCCGTGACAATACTTGGGAAGTGGTGGAGTCTTTATCCAAGGAGTATTCTTTTGTCCGAGCATTCCGCTTCCAGTTCAACTGCGGAAAGGCTGCAGGGCTTGCCTTCGGTTTTTCTAAAGCCCGCGGTAAGTATGTGGCGACTTTGGATGGCGACTTGCAGGACGATCCGCTTGAAATCCCGAAGATGATCAAGATTCTGGAAGACGGCTACGACCTGGTTTCGGGTTGGAAGATCCGTCGCCTGGATCCCTGGCACAAGACTTGGCCGTCCAAGCTCTTCAACTTGACGGTTTCGATCGTGTGCGGTCAGCGTCTGCATGACTTTAACTGCGGTATCAAGGCTTATCGCAGCTCCGTGGTGCGCTTTATTCACCTGTACGGCGACTACCACCGCTTTATTCCGGTGATGGCCAAGTGGCAGGGCTTCCGCATTACCGAAATGCCGGTGGCTCACCGTGCCCGTATTCACGGTGTTTCCAAGTACGGCGTGTCCCGCCTGGTTTCTGGGTTCTTGGACTTGGTCTCCTTGATGTTCATGCGTAGCTTTTCTTCGAAACCGCTCCATTTCTTTGGCCTGCTTGGCTTGATTTTCATGCTGGTGGGTTTCGGTATTTCGGGCTACTTCGGCTATGAATGGTTCCAGACAGGCGCTCTCCATGTGCGTCCGCTCCTTTTGGCTGGCGGATTCTCGCTGGTCATGGGCGTGCAGTTCATTTCTCTGGGCCTTTTGGGCGAAATGATGAACGGAAGCAAAAAACAGAGCTATCCGGTGGCCGAATCGATTCGCGAAATTGTAGATTTGACTTAGGAGAAGTTGGTTTATGGCGTACCCTAAAAGTCTTGTGATTGTTCCGACTTATAATGAGAAAGAAAATATCATGCTCATTATGTCGGCTATTTTGGAACAGAACGAATGTCTTGAAATCTTGGTGGTCGACGACGGCAGTCCCGATGGTACGGGCGACATGGTCGAAGAAGAAACCAAGAAGAATCCGCGTGTTCACTTGATTCGCCGTAAGGGCAAGATGGGGCTCGGCTCCGCTTATGTGACGGGTTTTAAGTGGGCTCTCGAACGCGATTACGAACGCGTCTTTGAAATGGATGCCGACTTTAGCCATGCTCCGACGGATTTGAATCGCTTCTTGGAAACGGCTGAAGATGCCGACCTCGTGCTCGGTAGTCGCTACCAAAATCACCGAATCAGCGTGGTGAACTGGGATTTGCGTCGTCTGATTCTCAGCTATGGTGCAAACGTTTACACCCGCATCGTGACAGGACTTCCGATTAGCGATGCCACGGGCGGTTTCAAGTGCTTCCGTCGCGAAGCCTTGCAGGCATTGAATCTCGACAAGATGAAGAGCGATGGTTATTGCTTCCAGATTGAGACGACCTTCAAGATTTGGAAGAAGGGACTCCGCGTCAAGGAAATACCGATCATCTTTACGGACCGCACCCGCGGTACTTCCAAGATGAGCGGCGGCATTATTTCCGAAGCTTTCTTCCTGGTCCTTAAACTCCGCCTAGGTCTGGCATAACCTCTTCATTTTTATCGTCTGCCCCTATGTATTCTTGCTCCATTATCGTTATTGCGTACAATTCTTGCGACTTTATCCCGGCATGTCTAAAGTCTGTTCGTGACGCGTGCGAAAATGTGGATGCCCAGATTATCGTTTTGGATAACGGCTCCGACTCGCCGATACTGCCTGAAATCAAGGCGTATTTCCCGGAAGTCGTTTGGATTGATTCCAAGGAAAACCTGGGCTTTGGCAAGGGATGCAATCTGGCTGAAAAACAGGCAACCAAGCCGTATCTCTTCTTTATTAACCCGGATACGGTGGTGTCTCGCGACTCGTTTACCAAGGTGCTCGACTTTATGGAAGAACACCCGGAATCGGGTACGGTGGGTTGCCGCATCTTGAACGAAGACGGTTCTATCCAGTGGGCTTGCCGTCGTTCTTTCCCGACCATTGTTTCTGCCGTGTCCAAGACGATTGGTCTTGCGGCCCTGTTCCCGAAGAACAAGACTCTTGCCAGCTACAACATGACGTTTGCCGATCCTGACAAGATGATCGAAGTGGACGCCATCAGTGGTTCGTTCTTCTGCATCCGTCGCGACTTGTACGAAACGCTGGGCGGTTTCGACGAAGATTTCTTCATGTACGGCGAAGACCTTGACTTGTGCTTTAGGGCCAAGGCTGCAGGGTTCAAGAACTATTATACGCCTTCGACGAATATCCTTCATTTTAAGGGACAGAGCTGCCGCACTCGCCGCTGGGGATCCTATGTGGATTTCTACAAGGCGATGCTTATCTTTGTGAGAAAGCACAAGGACCTGTATTTTGTGCCGAATTTCCTGGTGTCTTTCGGTATTCTCTTTGCGGCTTTTGTCGGTATGTTCTCGCGCTTGATTCCGAAGTTCTGGAAGATGTTCCTGGATCTCGGCGTTCTTGCTATTTGGGCGTTCGCCTTCTTGGGTAAAGGCATTTCGGTGGATCGTTCCTGTGCCGAACGCGTTGGTGATGCGGCTTCGAACTGCTTTAATTATGCGGTCGTGGTCAAGCATTCCATTTTGGATATTTCCCAATTCGAAGACTGGTGGCTCGTGGGCCTGGTCGTTATCGTGAACATGGTGTTCCTCATATTCCGTGGGGAATACACGGTGTCGAGCCTGAAGGGCGACGGAATCCTTCGATTCCTGCTGCCGTTGAATGTGCTTGCGGTGGGTGGCTACTTGACATTCCGCTATTTTACCCAGACACCGATCGATGTCGATGAAATGAGTCTCTTGCCTTACGATATGCGCTGGATTGCCGTTGTGGCGGCCTCTAGCCTTGCGATTCCTTTTGCGCTCCTGGTCTGGAGACGCTTCGCATTTTGGATAAACTATTTCTACCGTATCTTTGCAAAGAAACGTCATCGCTCCATTTTGCTGGGCGGTTCCGAAGATTCTCTGCAGTCCTGGTTTGACCGTTACAATGTGATTCCGGGAATTGAAATTCTCGGTTGCGTGAGTTCCGACCCGTCCAAGGTATCCGATGAAAACCGCCAGCATCTGCTGGGCGACCTTTCTTCGATGGAATCGATTTGCAACCGTACGGGGTGTCGTGAACTTCTGGTAGTGTCCAATTTGTCGGGCTACCGCGAACCTTTCGACATCAAGTGGCTCGACAGCCTCGGTTTAAAGGTGTTTTTGCTCATCGGAAACACCCAAATGGGCGATTTTGCCCTTGTAAACCTCAAATATCTGCACTAAAATCATAATTCCTTACAATATCTTTACACATTGCACAAAAATTGAGTTATTTTTTGTGTAAGTATTTGATTATTAAGGTTTTATGTTCGATACAAATCTTTTGGATATTCTTTGCTGCCCCGAAACCAGGGGAAAGCTCAAATTGGCGTCTGACGAATGCTTGGCCGCCTTGAATCAATCTATTTCTGCTGGCACGCTTAAGAACGTTGCCGGTGAAAAGGTGACGGAACCTTTGACCGAGGCTCTTTCTACCGAAGACAATTCCAGGGTGTATCCGGTTCGCGAAGGAATTCCGGTTCTTTTGGCGGACGAAGCAATTTTGCTCTAAGAGGTGTTTATGGCGGTAACGTTGGAATCACTTAGAAAGTCTGTAGGCAAGAAAAACACCAACTCCATGGTGTTTGCATGGCTTGCAGATCTTGAACGCGAAGCAGGGGAGCTGGACAAGGCTCTCCAGAGAGTCGACGGCGGTCTCACGTTGTACCCGAACGATATTTCGGCAAGACTTGTTCGCGCAAAGATTCTTACTCAACTCGAAGCTTACCAGCCTTGCGTTGAGGAATGTGAACGCATCATTGTGATGGATCCGTTCAACCTGGCTGCACAGCAGTTGATGGGCAACGCCTACGACAAGCTGGGAATGCTTGCGGAGCGAAACGTCTGTTACCGTCGTTTACACGACATGGACCCGCTGAACACCTTCTGGAAAGAAGAATACGACGTCGTGCTTGAAAGCACGGCTGCTTCAGCCGCTATTGCTGCCGCGGGTGACACCGAATTTATCATGTCTGATACCACCCAGGAACTGGGCGGTGCCGCATCTCCGCTTGACATGTCGTTTGACGACGAATCCTCGTCTGAACCTGCGACTGCGGATGCCGGTGCGGATACATTTGAAATGCCTGCTACTGCAGATTCGATTGATTCTCCGGCCGCCGAAGATTCCGCTTCTGACGAAAGTATGGCAGACGATCCGTTTGCCTCTCTTGCCGCCATGCTTCCCAATGGCGATGCCGCCGAAGATTCTACGATGGACGACCTGTCTGCATCGCTTGAATCTGCAATGGATTCTATCAAGACCGACGAGTCTGAAACCCTTGCTGAAGAATTCGGCGCCGAAGAAAATATTTCCAGTTCCGACGTGTCTTCGGCCCTGTCCGACATGTTCGGTCTGGATGACGATCTTGAACCCGAGGAAACGTCTAGCGCAAGTCCGTTTGCAAATACCGCAGCTTCCGCTTCGGATATTCCTGCAAGCATCGACGAGAATGCGCAGTCTAACGCCGCCTCGATCTTTGAATCGGCTTCTATCGAAGACAAACCGCAGAGTATTGACGACGCCTTTGGTGACATCTTTGGCGAAGACGAACTTCCCGAAGAAAAGCCGGTTAACGAAGAGAGCGCAAGTGCTGAAACTCTGGAACCCGCCGACACGGACGATTTCTCGACGCAGTCCATTGAATCCCTTACCGAATCTCCGCTTGATGAAGGTATCGAAGACAAGGACTCTCTTGAAGAATCGTCTCTGTTTGAAAAGTCTGCAGAAGACAAGCCGCAGAGCATCGATGACGCCTTCGGCGATATCTTTGGCGAAGACGAATTGCCCGAGGAATCCAGCGGTAGCGGTCTGTTTGAAAAGTCTGCCTCTGCCGACATGAACTTGGTTTCCGACGCACCTGCCGAAGAAACACCTGCTGAAGAATCTCTCGAAGAAACTCATGCAGCTGAAGAAACTTTCAAGCTCGATGATGAACCTGCGCTTGAAGCCGCTTCTGCAGTGGATGCCCCTGCTGCCGATGAACCGACGACGATCGATAACGCCTTCGATTCTATTTTCGGTGAAGATGAACTTCCTGAAGAGAAACCGGTAGAAAACGCTGAGACTCCGGCTGAAGAACCCGTTGCGGATCTTGAACTGCCGGCTGAAGAAGAAACCTTCAAGCTTGACGACGAACCCGCTCTTGACGCTCCGGCACTTGAATCTCCGATCGACAATCTCCTTGCAGACGACAAGCCTGCAACGGAAGAAGTACCTGCCGCAGAAGAACCTGCTGCCGAAGAAGAACTGGTAGTGGATGATGCTCCGGCTCTTGAATCGCCGATCGATAATCTATTCGCTGATGAAACTCCGGCCGAAACTGAAGAACTTGTTGCCGACGTTCCTGCTGAAGAAGCACCTGCTGCCGAAGAAACGCCTGCCGCAGAAGTTCCTGCTGAAGAAACTCCTGCTGAAGCAACTCTTGCTGAAGAACCTGTTGTACAGCAGGCTTCGGATAGCGCCTTTAGCGTAGACAGCGCCTTTGAATCGATCTTTGGTGCAGACGATGACCTGCCCGAAGAAAAACCGGTTGAAGCTGCTGAAACGCAGGAAACTGAACCGGAAGAAACGGTGTCGCTTGAAGAACAAGTGAATCAGGCTGAAGCCGAACTTGAAATGCCTGAAGTGAAGACGGAAGAAACTTCGGACCTTGCCCAGGAAATGGGTGGCGCCTTCGCTTCGATGTTTGGCAACACGGACGATGACTTGGATTTGCCTGAAGTCTCTGCTCCGGCAGCGGCTGATAGTCAGGAAGCTATCGAGCAGGATTTGACCGAAGCTCCGGTTGAAGAATCTCTTGAAAAGGCTCAGGAATCTGCTCAAGAAGCTCTTGAAGAAGATATCGATAAATCATTTGATAATTTGTTCGGAAAAGAAGATGAATCCGACTTGCCGGTAGAAGGCTCGACTGCTCCGGCAGAATCTGTGGCTCAGCCGGAAGTCCCGGCACAAGAAGCCCCGGCTGCCGAACCTGCACAGGATTTGGATTCCCTGGAAACGGAAGTCTCCGGCGCATTCAAGGGTCTGTTCGATATGGACGACGACTCCCTACCCGAAGAAACAACGCCTTCGAACAAGGGTGTCGATTTCTTGATGTCCGGCGATTCCGACGATGAAATTTCTGCGGGCCTGATTAATGACCCGGATGCTCCGCTGGATCGTGGATCCCATGATTTGGACGAAAGCCTGAATACGCGTACGCTTGCCGAAATTTATTTTGACCAGGGTCTGTATGGCAAGGCTCTCGAAATCTACAAGGACCTGGCTCAGAAGGAACCTGAAAACGAAGATATTGCTGCTAGACTTTCCGAAGTGGAAAAACTCTATAACGAAAAGTTTGGAGGTGAAGCCTAATGGCCGAACAGCAACAGCAGCCGCAGCTTCGCATTGAAAAATTACTCCGTGAAATGGTGAACCGCGGTGCATCTGACTTGCACTTGCGCGTGGGTGTTCCGCCTGTTTACCGTATTAACGGTGCTTTGCAGCGTCCCTTCGATGTGAAGGTGGATTCCTTGATGATGGATTCCTTCTTGGATGATATCATGAATCGCGACCAGAAACAGCGCTTTGAAACGAACAAGGAATGCGACTTTGCCGTGGGCGCTCGCGACATGGGCCGTTTCCGTGTGAACGTTTTCCGCCAGCGTGGTTCTATCGCTGTGGTGATTCGTCACATTAAGGCCAAGATTCCTGCCTTCGAAGAACTGCATTTGCCCGAAGTCATTCGTGACATGTCCTTGACCAAGCGTGGTCTCGTGCTGGTTACAGGTACGACGGGTTCGGGTAAGTCTACGACTTTGGCCGCCATGCTGGATTATATCAACCAGAACGAAGCGGTGAATATCATTACGGTCGAAGACCCGATCGAATACCTTTACAAGGACAGCAAGGCCATTATTTCGCAGCGTGAAATCGGCGTGGATACGCTTTCTTACGCCAACGCCTTGCGCGCCGCCCTCCGTCAGGACCCCGATGTGCTTCTGGTGGGCGAAATTCGTGACTTGGAAACCATGCAAATCGCCATGACGGCTGCCGATACGGGCCACATGGTGTTTGCGACAATCCATACCACGAACGCGACAGAAACCATTCACCGTGTGCTTTCGATGTACCCGCCGCACCAGCACGACGAAATCCGCTTGCTGCTTTCCGAAGTGCTTGCCGGCATTATTTCGCTCCGCTTGTTGCCGACCAAGGATGGTAACGGGCGAGTGCCTGCTGCCGAAATTCTCGTGAATACGGCTGCCATCAAGGAATACATCGAAGACAAGGACAAGAACGACTTGATCGAACAGGCCATTGCTGAAGGCCACATGCAGTACCGCAGCCAGACCTTCGACCAGGCGCTCCTGAAACTTTACGAAGAAGAAAAGATTTCCCTTGAAACGGCTATGAACGCTGCCACGAACCCCGATGATTTCGATCTTAAGATCCGCGGTATTTCGGGAACGTCTGAACGTAGCTGGATGTAAGCAAAATCTTTGGCGGTTTCGCCGCAAGAATATGAGAAATCCTCCGCTTTCGCGGAGGATTACTTTTTGGTGGATTAGGAGGAATTCTATTCGTTGTAGTAGACGGTGCTTCCTGAAGGGAAGGTGACGCTCTTCTGATAGCTGGATGTATTGCTTACTTGTGCGGGCTGACCCGTAGTAGCGACCATGTATCTACCCGATATGGTGGGCTTGAATGCGATGTTAGAGGTTCCGTAGTAGTTGCCGGTTGTAAAGCTCACGTTATAGTTCGTGCCCTTTTCCGAGGAACCGCTACTGAATCCGAGAACCGTTTTGCTGGTGAGGCTTGCAGAACCGTCGGCGTCGAAGGAGCCGCCCATGCCGCCGCTAATCTGGCATTCAACGATGACAACGCCACCAGAAATGGTGAGTTCGCCGTTGCTGTCAATGCCGTCGGTGTCACCGGAGCCAGTCTTTGCGTGGTGTACGCCGCCCGTAATGGTCAGGAAACCGCTGCTGCTTCCCATTCTACCACCCATGCCGCCTCCGGGGCCGAATCCCCAGTTTGACTGGCCGCTTTGATTGGTGTTGCCTGATCCGTCATTGCCGCCGGCTGCATTCCAGGCGTCATCGGTTCCGTAGACATCGGTAATGCCGCCGTTTGCCTTGATGTACCAGGCCTCCAGACCTTCATAGGAATTGGTCACGTAGATGGTTCCGTCGTTGATCATGAGGGTAGAGTCGGCATGTACGCCGTCGTTCTTGGGGGCCGCAATAGTTGTGTAGCCTCCGTTAAAGTAGATGTTCTGGTTGGAATGAACGCCGTCGTCACCAGAGGAAATATCGATCTTTCCGGCATTGATGTAAACTCTGTTGTCAGAGACGATGCCTTTGCCGGTCGATGTTACCTTGATGTTCGGCTCAGAAACAGAGTCCTGGACGATGATATAGTTGTAAGCCTGGATGCCGTCGTCGCCCGCCTTGGTAATGGTGATGTTTCCGCCCTTGATATTGACAATGCCTTTATTGTCTACTATAGAGCCTGCATCTTCGCCTTCGTCGCTCTTGATGCCGTCGCCGTTGGTTGCTGCGATGGTAATGTTGCCGTTTTCGATATCCACGATGCCCTTGCCCTTCAAGCCGTTATTTACGGCGGTCACGTTGATTGTCGTTGCACCGCGGAAGCGCAAGTCGTTGCTGGTGTGAATGCCGTTGTTGTAGTTGCCCTTCACGATTAAGGAGCCTTCGCCCTTGATGGTCAAGTCGTCCTTGGCGTAAATGCAGGCGCTGGTGGTATCTACCTTCGTTTCGTTGTTGGAATTGACGTAAGTATAAGACTTTGTACGAGTGCTTCCGTCGCTAAGCGTATTGGTGGTTCCGCTTTTAGCGACCACGAAGGTCTTGCTAGACATCTGTGCGTAAATGGGGGCGTCTGCGGTATTGCTGAGTGTGAGCCCGCGTAGGTTCAGGTAAACGCCCGAATCGCTCTTGGGAGAATACACGCGGATCTGGGCGTCGGCACCGCTATAGGAACCGCTAAAGTCGTAGTCGCCGGCGCAGGTAATAACGACTTCGCCGCCGGTAACCGTGACGCAGCTGTTGTTGTTTTCAACGCTAGCACCGTTTGCGGCATAGGTGATTGCCGGCACGTTGCCATTCGATGTGGTGGTGGCGCTGCTGCTCGGAGTCACGTTTGCAGAGCTGTTAGGCGTTGCATTCGAACTGCTCGATACCTGCGTTGCTGTCTCGGAAGACGAGGAACGGTCCGGTTGAGAGGCGCTGCTTGCGGCTGTTTCAGGATCTTCGGATTTCTCGGAAGAACTGCTTGCCGGTGCAATCGTCGAAAGAGAATTCTTGTTGCAGTCTGCATCAAAGTAATAGAGACTTCCGTCGTCATTCTTGTAGTAAGAAATGCCGTTTACGGAATAGAGAGCCTTGTCGGTGGTACAAGACTGCGTTTCGCTTGCTGGTTCGGAATCCGTTGAATCCTCTGCGGGTTTGTCGGCGGATACCGTAGAGTCGCTAGGCGTCGTTGTGCCTACATCTGTGCTGGTTTCGATAGGATCTGCGGTGTTATTTTCAGTGGACCCCGGCGTGGCTTCGGGAAACCCGTAGCTTCCGTCTGCATTGATCCAGAAGGCAAGTGTCCCTTCGGTATCGAGGCAAAGTGTTTCTCCGCTTGCGCCCTGCATGGCTGCGTAGCCGTCATAGACGCATGCGTTAGTGGTGATTCCTGTAGCATCGGCGAGATTGTCTTTGGGGCTGGTAGAGCTGCTGTCGCTCGAACATCCGGCAATAAGGCCTCCTGCTACAAGGGTAGTAATTCCCAAACAATTCCTTGTAAGCATGATTTCCTCTTTTATGGGGGTTGTTTTGTTTTTATGAAAGATACATAGTGGAACAATCCGTTTTAAACAAAAAAGTGACTTAATAAAAAAAACAGAAAACATAATTTGGAACGAATTTTCCCGTTCGGAACAAATCGCTCCAAAATGCACCCGTTGCGTTGTTTACAACAATTAAAAAGCTATCTTTTGAAATAGAATACGCCATTTTGATTCTTGAAAAATCGAGACGTTATGAAAATATCACTGTCTAAGCCGTTTGCCCTTTTGGTGGCAGCCATGCTTTCTGTACCGGCATTTGCAGCATCGCCTGTAGTCGGTCCTGAAAATATCCGCAATTTGCGACTCCTTGAAAATTCTCCGATGCTGTTTGATTTGCATCGTGTAACGACAGGGGAGGGGCGTCAGTTCTTCGCCTATCCGCATCGCGATACGACTTTCCGCAAGAACTTTGTCGACTCCGAAAGAAATGCATTGCTTTACTACGATAATGAAAACGGCGCTGCGGTTTCGGGACACGGTTCGGCTTTTGAAAAAAAGAGCCCGCGTATGGGGCTTGCCATGTCGCTTGTGGGTGGCCTGGATTATCGCGGCGGTGAAGCGCTGAATGATACCATTTGGCCGGGAATCGATGGCGGTATCTACCTGCGCGGTTATGCGGATTCCATTGACTTTGTGCTGGATGCCCGTATTTATGACGAAGGCCATTCGGCTGATCGTCCCAGGTCTTTTGATGGGGAGTTTCTGGAAAACCAGAAATCGGAAGATAATTCGGGTCTCGAATACACGAGTTATGCCCGCTACCGTGCGCACATTGCGTTGAATTACGATTGGCTGCGTTTGGACTTTGGTCGCGACGTGATGCACTGGGGCCCGGGCTATTACAATAACCTGAGCTTGAATCAGTTTGCGCTCCCGTACAACATGCTTTCGCTCGACATGCAATTCGGCCCGTTGCGCGTTCTTTCGTTCTATGGCGACTTGCGCATTTATCCCGGTATGGGAATGAACAACAAGGATGAAACGCGCAACATCTTCGGTCATCGCTATGAACTGGCTGTGGGCAATGCCACGTTCGGTATCAGCGAACTCCAGATCCAGTACGACAACTTGAAGCCTTGGCTTTTTGTGCCGGTGGTTCCCTTGTTCATGGAAAAGGGCAATTATTCCGAAGACAGCAATAACGGTTCCCTTTCTTTCGACTTTAACTACCGCCTGTTCCGTTCGCTCCGAGTCTACAGCGAATTCTTCCTGGACGATATGGAAAGCCCGGTGAGCCTCGTGAAAAACGACAACATTGAAGCCAAGTGGGCTTGGATGGCCGGTATGCATGGCGCCCATGATTTCAAGATCAAGTCCCATTTGTTGGAATCGGGCTTTATCGCAGAATATGCCCGCATCGAGCCTTACGTGTATTCGCACTTCCATGCGAATACGGCGCAGATGGCGCACTTGGGCCGTCCGCTGGGTAGCCAGGCTGGCCCGAACAGCCAGACGATTGACTTTACGGCTTACGGTCGCTTGGACCATCATATTTTTGCTTCGCTTCGTAACACTTGGTTCTGGAAGGGAACGGATTACGGCAGCGCTTTAAACGATACCACACCTAGGGTGGATCACATGAGAATCCATAAGCGCTTCTTGAGGGGCGCGAATATGGAATATTCCCTTACGCCTTCGATCAGCTACGAAGGCCAGTACGTGTTTTTCCTTGGCGAGATTACGTTGTTCAACGACGAAAAGGTTTACTTAAGAACAGGATTCAAGTGGTAGTCTATGCAAAAGCCTGAACTCTTAGCTCCTGCCGGCGACCTTGTTCGCATGAAGTATGCCTTCGCTTACGGCGCCGACGCCGTGTATGCGGGCCAACCGGCCTTTTCGCTCCGTGCCCGTGAAAACGGATTCAAGAATTTGGATGATCTTGCCGCAGGTATTGAATACGCCCACCGCTTGGGCAAAAAGTTTTACCTCACGAGCAACGTCATCCCGCGCAATGTGAAGGTGGAGGCCTTCCAGAACGCTTTGCTTGCAGCCATTGATTTGAAACCCGATGCGCTGATCGTGGCCGATCCTGGCTTTGTGGGTTGGCTCCGCGAAGTACGACCGGAGGTCGAAGTTCATTTGTCTGTGCAGGCGAATACGACGAATTACCTGGCCGCCAAGTTCTGGCATGACTTGGGTGTGCGTCGCGTGATTTTGAGTCGCGAACTTCGCTTGTCCGAAATTCTGGAAATCAAGAATCGCTTGCCGGATCTGGAACTGGAAGTGTTTGTGCATGGTGCGGTTTGTATGTCGATGTCTGGCCGTTGTATGCTCAGCAATTGGGTGACTCGCCGCGATGCAAACCAAGGTGCCTGTGACAACAGTTGCCGTATGCCTTACCGCCTGTATGCCAATCCGGAACCGCAGTGCGAAGACTATCGCGAGCATGAGGGCTCTTTCAGCCTGCAGCGCACGGATCGCCCGGAACTGGACCCGATTGCCTTGGACGAAGACACTTGGGGTACGTACTTCATGAGCAGCCGCGATATTTGCGCTATCGACGTAATTCCGGAACTGATGGCGGCGGGGCTCGATTCGTTCAAGATCGAAGGACGTACCAAGTCGGTGTATTACTTGAGCCAGGTGGTGCGTGCCTATCGTATGGCAATTGATTCTTGCGCCGCACAAATGGAACAGGGAATTGCGACGGAATCGGTCAAGGTGGCTGACGATGCTTATCGCGCGATTTCGTTTGTGGATGGCCGCGGCTTTATGCCAGGATTCTTGCGCGGTCCCTTGCCACAGAATTACGAGTCCACTCACGAAGAGGCTCCCGGCGGCTGCGTGGCAGCCCAGGTCATTGCCTACGACGCAAACACGAATTCTTGCCGCGTGAATGTCAAGAACCCCTTCTCGATAGACGATTCTCTCGCTCTGATGACTCCCTCGGGAATGGCTCGTTGCAAAATTGATTCAATGAAGGATTTCAAGGGCGGGGACGTGGATCGCTTGCATCCGGGTACCGAAGGCGTCGTTTTCTTACAAGAAGGTGTTGAAAATCTTTCTTCTAATGCGAATTTTGCCTTTTTCGTGCGCGAAATCACATAAAATTTGAATTTTTTATAAATTTATAGCGTATGGCTGTCGACGAAGCGACAAAGAAACAAGACGAATTGGAACTTTATCAGATTGATGATAAAGCCATTATGCCTTTCTTTGAATGCCACCGCGAAGAACTGAAGCAGTTTATTCAGGATCGCAAGGGGCAGAATCTCTCGCTTTTGGAATTGCTCAAGCAGTTTATCCGCACCTACAAGCTCCCGTTTAACATGCAGCGCTATATGTCCGTACAGACGACATACATCAAGCAGGTGCTGCAGGAACGCATGCAGGACCGCCAGGTGGCGGTAAGCCGCTGGATCCAGGAACACGCCGGTCGTCACCGCAGTCGCATGATCCAGCTGCAGTGCCTTTATCTGGACCGCATCAAGGATCGACTCCTGCCTCAAATCCAGAATATGCTGGAGCAGCGGATCGAAAACCTCCAGTCGAAACTGGACGAAAATAAATAGACCGCTAAATCATTGACAATCAATATCTTCTATGAAAAATTGCCGTTTTTTGACTAAAAAAGGCGATTATTTTTTTGTATGCTTTTTGCATTGGTGGTAATTTGAGCACTAAAAGTATACTTTTTCTTGTCAAGACATGCAACAAAATTTTTCTGTTGATAAAGTGTTCTAATCATAGGGAGTCTATCTTGACTGCGGAGTGATTAAAAGAGTGATTTGTTTGCAACAATGCGGTAAGTTTTGGGAATAAATATTTTTTTGGCTTTTTTACGCTAAAAACGCCGTTTTTAGAAAAAAATGTGCGCTCCCGATTATTTTCTTGTATGCTTTATTTAATTTTTTCATGCTTTTTTAGATGATTGGTAGAACGTGACAAACTCTGTTGCTCTTTTGAATTCTGAATCTTCGGTCTGGCAGCTGACACTGGACCGTTTGCGCCTGGAATGTAATGACTATTTTGGCCTGACCATTCTGGATACGGTTAAATACGAAGGTGTTTTTGATGGTTTTGTCCAGCTTTCCGTTCCTGATGAACTGCGTGAAAACTGGGTGAAGGCGCATTATGCGGATATTATGCGCAAGGCTTTTTCTGAAGTCCTTGGCGAATCCTTTGTCGATTTCAAGATTTCTATTGCAGCCGCCGAAAAGAACGTGCAGGTGATGGCGACTCCGGCCGCCCCGAAGATTCCTCCTGTGCATGCACCCCGTGCTGCTGCCCCCAAGAAGCGTCCGCGCATTAAGCTTGCGTTGTATGCCGACTATACGTTCGAAAACTTTATCGAGGGCGATTGTAACAGTACTGCCTGCGAAGCTTGCAAGTCGGTTGCCGAAAATCCGGGCGATCCGGCCCTGAATCCGCTTTTTGTGTATGGCAAGTCCGGTCTTGGCAAAACCCATTTGCTCCAGTCGATTGCCGCCCAGATCGTGAAAACGAAGCCCAATACGCGCGTCGTCTATTGCCAGGCTTTTGATTTCGTGCACGATGCTACGGCCATGTACAAGGCCCTGAAACTCAAGACGGGTAACGCCCGCCAACTCGCCGAAGCATTCCAGGATAAATACGAAAATTGCGATGTCTTGCTTCTGGACGACATCCAGCTTCTGGAATACAAGAAGTTCTGCCAGGAAAAGCTTGCTATCTTGATCAGGCATTTGCGTACGCTCGGAAAGCAGGTCGTGTTGTCTTGCGACCGTCATCCTTCCAACTTTAACCGCTTGGAAGAGGGCGAAGCTGCGCCTGAACGCAAGTTGCCGAACGCGATTCCGAGCATTTCGGCAAAGTTGCTTGCTCCGCTGGAATCTTGTGTCGCTGTCGGTATCGATGTTCCGGACCTCACGACAAGAATCAAGCTGATTCAAAAGAAATCGATGAACATTCCGTTTCTCGATCGTGACCGCGAAGAAATCTGCAGGTACCTTTCGCTCCCGCCGCGTGAAAATGTTCGCGTGATCGAGGGTATGCTGAACGGTATTCGTGCCTTGAATCAGTTCCGCGACGAGAATCTCGACTTGAACGTGGTGAAGCGCCTGGTGGCTCCTCCGGGAACGACCGGTGTCGAAGAACTTACGGTCAAGGGCATTGCTGAAACGGTTGCCCTGGAATTCGATACGGATTTGATGGCGCTTTCGAGCAAGCGTCAAGATGCTGGTGTCGCTTTGCCGCGCAAGGTTGCCATGTACCTTAGCCGCGAAATGACAAATACCTCTCTTGTGAATATCGGCGAATTCTTTAATAGGGATTACTCTTCTGTTATCGCCGCAATCCGTTCACTTGTAAAGCAGATGGATAATGACGAAGACCTTGCCCGCAAGGTCAAGGATATCCGCTATTTGCTGGAAGCCTAGCAATGATTGCTTTGGTGACGGGTGGCGCAGGCGTCGTAGGGAAGGCGCTCTGTCGGGAACTTTTAGCGTGCGGTGTGTGTGTTCGCGTGCTTGTGCTCCCGGGCGATACCCAGGCTGGGTTTTTACCCGAGGGGGTGGAGGTTTTTTATGGGGATGTGTCGGACGCGGAATCGATCCGCGAAGCCTTTGTCGGCGTAGATTTGGTGTACCATCTCGCCGCGATACTCCTTTCGACTAAACCGGGTGCCTTTGAGCGCATCAATGCCGGTGGAACGTGCAATGTCGTTGCCGTTGCCCAAGAGGCCCACGTAAAGCGCTTGGTCTATGTTTCTAGCATTTCGGTAACGTATCCCGTGCTGACGGAGTATGGCAAAAGTAAGTTGGCGGGGGAGTCGTATGTCAAGAATTCCGGTTTGCAATGGACAATCGTTCGCCCGACGCTTGTCATCAGTTCTCCTATCGGTACCGGCGGAATTGAATTCAATATGTTCGTAGCCTACGTGAAGCGTTTCCCGGTGTATTTGATGCCGGGTGGGGGCAAGTGCCTCAAGCGCCCCGTTAAAAGTACGGATTTGGTCAAGGGCATCGCCTTGGCGGGCCTTTCTGAACGTGCGGTCGGTAAAACGTATGCCCTGGCTGGGGAGATTGTGCTTTCGATGGCGGATATGGCCAAGGCGGTCTTGAAACAGGCCGGTAAGCACCATTTGATGATTCCGCTCCCGTGGTGGATTTCCAAAAAACTCGCTGTCCTTAAAAGTTGGATTGGCGGGCGCCCGGTGACTGCGGAACAAGCCTTGGCTGGCTTTTTGTATGACGCCGCGCCCGATATCGAGAATGCCAAGGCCGATTTAGGCTATGAGCCCGGTTCTCCCTTAGAAATTTGAGTCAAAAAGCGTTTTTTATCACAAAAAAACGCATTCTGTTTACATCGCCGGCATTTTTGTATATATTCGTATGCAGAAAAACGAGGTATTTATGAATTTTAAAGCTTGTTCGGCGGTCGCTTCCGCCTTTGCCATGTCTTTGATGCTTGCCGCTTGCGGCAGCGATGACAATTCGTCGAATGTGGAACGCGGTGAAGACAGTTCTTCGAGCGTTAAGGAATCGTCTTCTTCTGTCGAAGAATCTTCGTCTTCTGCCGCTCCGGAACTTCCGAAGGGCTTGCGTGCTGCAACCTTGGAAGATCTTGAAAAGAACATGACTCTTGGTGAAATGTTCGGAACGCAGATTTATCTTGCTGCCGGTGCAAAGCAGGGGGTGTTCTCTATCTGGATTCCCGATACGGCATGGATTGCGGTCCGCTCGGATTTCGAAAACGGCGTGATTGAATACGGCAAGTCCAACGGTTCGTTCATGGGTATCAATTCGAAGGCTTCGGATGATATGCAGAAGTTCTTTGAAAAATCCGGCAAGCTCCAGTTTGTCGTCAAGGACGAAAAGAAACTGCAGGTCTCGATCAACGATGGCGACTATATCGATGTCGAAAAGGCCAATGTGCCCGTATCTACGAACTGGATTTCGGACGGTACCCAGTTGCAGGGTGTCAAGCTTTCTTGCAAGAACGGTGACACCAAGCAGGTCTATTCGTTCTACAAGGGCCGCTATGTTGTCGAAGAAACGGTCAAGGAAGAATCGAGCTGGTCTGCGGGCTACTACGATATCGAACGCAGCCACTTGCTGATGCTTCCGGTATTCTTCGATCAGGCGGTTTATTCGCTGGTCTCGACCCAGGTCAGCACCGATTTCGACCTGAATATGGATACGGGGGAATCGTACAAGTGCGAAAAGTCCTCGATTAAGTATAAGGATATCGACAAGGAATCCTTGGCGGGCGAATGGGTCGCTCCTGAAAATGGCCTTGACTGGACGCTTACGCTCAAGAAATCGGGCGATTACTCCGTTGTCGCTAAGAAGGGTGCCAATACCGAAGAACTCAAGTCCGGCATTTGGGATGTCTATGGTGATGTCCTTATGCTCAAGAATTCCAGCTGCATGCGCCCCAGCGAATGCGCCTCGGCGGTCAAGGGTTCTATCGAAGGCTTTGACGCCAAGAAGGGTTTCACCTTCAACCATGATGACGACGATACTCCGGCGGTGCCCACGACTTGGACGCTCCCGCAGTACGAATAAGCGTCGATGAACGTGCTTTTCTAGAAAACAAAACGCTCCGCTTCAAAGCGGGGCGTTTTAATTTTTTTTAAAAGGCTTTTGATTACTTGTTATGGTGCTTGTCGTGGTTGGGGCAGCCGCAGCCACCGTTACCGTCGCAGTTTTCCTTGTGGCCTTCGCCGCCACATTCGCATTCGTGGCCTTCTTCGCCGCACTTGCATTCGCTTTCGCCGTCGCCACCGCAGCAGCAGTGGTGACCCATAGGCTTCAGGTCTTCTTCGGTAGCTTCGCGCACGGAAACGACTTCGATGGCGAAATTCAGGTTCTGGCCGGCGAGTTCGTGGTTGGCGTCGATGACGGCGGTCTTTTCAGAAACGGACTTCACGCGGATCGGCATCGGGCCGGCCGGAGTCTGGGCGTAGAACATCATGCCTTCGACCACCTTGTCGACACCCTGGAAAACGTCCAGCGGGACTTCCTGGGTCATTTCTTCGTTGTATTCGCCGTAGCCTTCGGACGGAATCACCTTGACGTCGAACTTGTCGCCCACGTCGTGGCCGACCATTGCCTTTTCGAGACCGACCACGATCATGTGGGCGCCCTGAATGTACTGCAGCGGTTCGCGGCCTTCGGAGGAATCGATGACCTTGCCTTCGTCGGAGGTCAGGGTGTAGTGCATCTGGACAACGGTCTTGTCAGCAATCTTCATAGAAAATCCTTTGTTTGATTTGGCGAGGAGCCGTAAGAATGGATGTGCAAATATAGTAAAAAACTATTGCTTTTGATTTTCGGGCGAGGGAATAAATCGCACTACGTCGGTGCTGCCGTTCTTTTGCGTAAGCGTCGGCGGTAATTTCTTGCCGAATCCCTGGAACTTGAGGCGTTCTTTGCGGATTCCTTTCTTGACGAGGTAGTTATAAATGAATTCGGCACGCTCGTTAGAGATTCGTTCGGCGTTTGCTCCGGCTTCGCTTGCAGAACACTGGATCTCGAGATTCATGGGGTATTGACGCATGTAGTAAACGATGTCGTTCAATGCGGTGTAGCTCGAATTCACCAGGACCGTGTCGATACCCTTGAAGCGGATATGCTTTGCAAACGTATTGAAGTTGTGCCTCTGGTTGGTGGGGCAGCCGGAAATGTCGATAAAGGTGTTGGGTGCGGTTCCCGGGCATTGGTCTGCCCAGTCGGCGATACCGTCTCCGTCGGAATCGAGCGGGCAACCGAGGCTGTCGATCGGGGCGCCTTCAGGTGTACCGGGACATTTGTCCTCTTCGTCAAAGATACCGTCGCCATCTTGGTCTATGCGGCAGCCGAGAATATTGACTGCGACGCCTTCGGGGGTATCGGCACATTCGTCCTTTGTGTCGGGAACGCCGTCCTTGTCGGAATCCAGGGGACATCCCGATTCGCCGACTAGTTCGCCTAGCTTGCTGTTGGGGCAGTTGTCGATATCGTCGGGGACTCCGTCACCATCGAAGTCGAGCGGGCAGCCGTTCTTGTCAATCGAAATGCCTTCGGGGGTGTCGGGACATTGGTCCGTTTCGTTGGGAATGCCGTCTTTATCCTGGTCCAAGGGGCAACCGTCATTTCCGACGGGTTCTCCGTGCGGAGTCTCGTGGCACTTGTCGTTGTTGTCGTCAATGCCGTCGCCATCGGTGTCGAGCATGCAGCCGGTAGAATCGACTGCAAAGCCGTTCGTCGTATTGGGGCACTTGTCGAGGTAATCGGCGACGCCGTCGTTGTCGTGATCCAGGGGGCAACCATTGTAATCGACTTCAAGGCCCGTGGGCGTGTTCGGGCAAAGGTCAACGATGTTGAGGATTCCGTCCTGGTCTTCGTCAACAGGGCATCCGCGGGGGTTTACCTTCTGGCCTTTAAATGTGTTCGGGCACATGTCTTTACGGTCAATGACGCCGTCGTTGTCGTCGTCGCCCCAGCTCAGGTTGAATACCTTGCTAAGGCTAATGGCGATGGCGACTTCAGGCGAGCCGGATGTCTTGTAATGCAGGTTGTTTTTGCCAGATTTGAGGTTGACTGACAAGGCGTCTTCGGAATCGAGCTCCTTGAAGTAATGGAAACCCACGTCGCCCGAAAGGGTGAGATAGGCTTCGTAAGGCAAGTGCAGTCGCAAGCCCGGAGTGAGTCTGAAGGGGCTATTCAAGAAATGATAGCTCATTCGCGTGGAGCGCATGGGTGTTTCGCCCGATGCTTCGAAAATCAGCGTAAGGGTCTTTTCGGGGAAGATATTGAAGCCGGCTCCCCACAGGAGGTATTTTGCCTTTTCGCCGAAATCGCTCAGAAGACCGGCGTATCCGTTAAAGGTCAGGTATTGCCTAAGGTCAAACGAAAAATGGACGTTGACGTTGGCGGCCGGATAGTTCGAGGTGAAGGCATAGGCTTCTCCATCCGACTTGACATACCAGCGGTGCCTGGGGCGGAATCCCTTTTCGGTAGAACCTGTCGGGGCAAAAAGTTCACCGCTAAGACCCAGATAAAACCATTCGTTCACGGGAATGGAACCTTTCGCGGACAAATGCAGGTCGCCGAGACCGAAACCGTCCAAATCCGTGTTGTTGATGTCACCTTCGTAATGGAACGGTATCGATACGCCTAGTTCAAGGTTGTCCAGGACGGCGAAACTCGCGTAAAAGGTTTCATCGTTCGAGGGCGTATTCTTTTCGAGGGTGACAAAATTGCCTTTGGAATCGGTGTAGCCGCCGTCCAGGCTCAAGGGGTTTCCGTCGCTCACCATTTCGAAGGTGCCGGAAATGTAAAGAAATCCTTGTGGAAGCGTCTTTGCCGAGGGGGCGTGAATGCCGCTCGTTGACCTTACGATTCCTACCTGAGCCAAGGCAGGAATACACATTAGGCTTAATGCGGCAAACAGCTTCTTCATAATCCGCTGTATAACATAGAAATTTAACGGATAGGGAAATTGCGATTTGTTATATTTAACCCCGCAATGAATGAATCGAATGAAAAACAGGAACTGCCGTCTTGGCACCGTAAGTCGCAAAAGGCCTACCGCGTAAACCGCATTATCATCATTTTGCAAATGGTTGCTGCGTTTGTCTTGGCTGGTGTCATTTGGTTCGGTGTGGAACGCGTGACTGGCAATTAGGTGGCCTGTAATTAGGTGTCTGGAATTTTTTTGATGAGATTTTTCTTTTTTGGCATAGTATCTTTATTCGTGTTGTTGGTGTCCGGTTGCGCAAGCAAGCCCGATATGACGCCCAAGGTTGACTCAGCAAATTCGTCCGATACGGAATCTTTTTCGGAACGGGCCCTCAAAGAAAAAATCTCGGATTCCCTTGCGATTCGTCCCTCTTGGACCTATTACCAGTATGCCTTGCAGGCCATGGACAATCAGGAATGGCTCTTGGCCAGGCATTATCTGGATGAATCCTTAAGACAGTTGGTTTCCGAACGGTTTGATTCGACCTATAAGAATGTTTCTGCCGCTGAAGATTCGGCCTACCGTGCCAAAATGCCGCTTCGCATTGTGCGCGCCCTCGATGAAGTTTACCCCAATGTGGCTGAACTTGGCGAAAATGCCGAAAATTTTGTGCGAAACGAAGTCTCGATCGAAGGTGTGGACGCCCTTGATGAAAGTGAAGCCGACAGCGCCGCCTTGCTTGTAATCGAAAGCTTCTTGGATACGCTCGATGTGTCGCAGTTTACGCTCCCGGTAAGGTTTAACGAACGCGTGCTGCAAGAAATCTACTATATGACCAATTCGGCTCGAGCCTTTATGTCGGGCTCGCTGAACCGAAAGACTGCCTATGATTCGCTGATTTATGCACAGCTCGATGCGGCAAAAATGCCTCGCGACTTGATTTACCTCGCCCTTGTGGAATCGGGCTTCAAGCTCAAGGCCTATAGCCGCGCCAAGGCTTCCGGCATGTGGCAGTTCATTCCGGAAACAGGCAAGCGTTACGGACTCGAAGTGGATTACTGGGTCGACATGCGCCGCAATCCGGAACTGGCGACGATGGCAGCCCTCAAGTACTTGAACCGCCTGCACGATGAATTTGGCGACTGGCTTTTGGCTATGGCTGCCTACAACTGCGGCGAAGGACGTGTGCGCAGGCTCTTGCGTGAAATGCAGGAAGATTCGACCCGCGACACGTCGGTGGCGGTGACTTATTGGGACTTGGAACTCCCGAAAGAAACCATGCGCTACGTGCCGAGAATTCTTGCGGCCATGGTCATCGGTCATTATCCGGAACAGTACGAAATGACGGTCGAACAAACGTACCGCCCTGATTTCGATACCGTAACCGTATTTGATTCGTTCCCGCTCGAAGAAGTGGCAAAGCTTTTGAAGGTTACCGAAGATACGCTGCGCAGCCTGAACATGGAACTGGTGAAGTGGTGTACGCCTCCGAACAAGGAATCTTACCTGTTACGCTTGCCGGTCGGAACCCGTACCGCATTTGTCGATGGCTACGACAAGATGGAAAAGAACAGTTTCTCCAGCTGGCACCACCATAAGGTCCGCAAGGGCGAAAACCTTGGCGTGATTGCACGCCAGTACGGTATCAAGGTGTCTGAATTGCAGCAGGCGAACGACATGAAGAGTTCCCGCATTCGCGCCGGCCAGACCTTGCTGATTCCCATCAAGGTGACTCCGAAGCCCAAGGCAAACAAGGGCAAGAAACCGCACAAGGTCCGTACCTATGTCGTGCAGTCCGGCGATGATGTGGCCTCTGTCGCACGCAAGTTTGGCATTTCCCAGGATTCCGTGCGTTCCTGGAATTCTCTGGATGTCGCTGCAATCGTAAAAACGGGTGATACCCTGGTTGTTTCTAAACCCGAACCGATACCCCAGGTTGAAAGTGAACGCCCGCAAAAGGATCGTCCCAAGATTTCGAAGGGCGCCAAGTATGCGGTGCGCGAAGGCGATACCTTTGCCGACATTGCAAAGTCTTACGGAGTGCCGGTCGTGATGCTCATGCAGGCAAACCAGGGATTCAACAAGCGTCTTACGGTAGGCGATTCCCTGGTGATTCCGGAATACGTGAAGAAAAAGGCCGAAAAGAAGCCCGCCAAGTCCGAATCCAAGCCTGCAGCCAAGAAGACCTCTAACGAAAAGGTATCTGTCTATGTTGTGCAGCAGGGCGATAACTTGAGCAGTATTTCCCGCAAGTTCGGCACCACCGTGGCCAAGATCCAGGAACTCAACAACATGGGTAAGTCCACGAGCTTGAGCGTCGGTCAAAAGCTGAAGGTCGCTTCTGCTCCTGAAGCCGAATACAAGGTCCATACCGTTAAAAAAGGCGAGGGTCTCTGGGACATCGCTCGCCAATATAATGTGACCATCGAAGATATCGTCAAGTGGAATGACTTGAAGGATACCAAGATCAAGATGGGCGAAAAACTTAAGATTAAGAAATAAGCTTTCCTAGAAAAATGACTGTTAGAACAGCGTAATTCCGAGGCTTACGTAAGGCTGGAAATACGTGGTGTAATCCAACATGAATTCGTCGTTTTCGCGGTCAGTGCCCGTTTTACGCTCGAAATAGGTGTGGAAGTATTCGTGGTTGTTTCTAAACCCGGAAGACAGGAAGAATCCGTGCCATGCGGTACGGATGCCTGCGCCGTAGGCGTAGCCGTAAATAGCGGGCGAGGTGAACTTGGTATCGTCGGCAAAGAATGTCTTGCCGAATACGGCACCGCCAAAGGCGTAAAGCTTGATCATGAATTGGTGCTTGTAGTTCATCACCAGCGGTAGGGCGAAATCGAAACCCAGCTGGAAAAGGGCGGTGTGGATTTCGTGGCGACCTTCGATGTCGCTGGAATCGAACGGGGCTTCAAAGAAATCGTCCCAGTCTTCGAGATCCTTGTAGGCGGCATCCTTGTTGCGCGGCTTGTGGCTTACGCCCAGGTACTGATAGCCGGCCATCAGGTAAATGTCGAACCATTCCGTGAGGGGGAGGCTACCCGAGGCACCGTAAATGTAGGTGTTGTCGACCGTGATGTCGTGCTTTCTCCCGTTTACCTTGTAGGAGTATTCCACGTTTTTCATCTTGATGTTGTTGAATTCGACATAGGGGCCAAAGGAACCTCGGTCCTCGAATTCTCGGTCTTCGCTGTTGGTGGAGGCTGCCATGGTGGTGTCGATGACCACTCGGTCGGCAAAAGTGAGGGTGCTGAAAAGCAAAATCAGGGTGTAAATTCTCTTTCTCATGTCCTAAATATAAAAGGTTTGTCTTAAATTGAGAAAAAGGGCTGTGGAGCCGTAGGGGATATTTTGGTAAAAAAAAGTTGTGATTTGAGTTTTTTTGTGTTAATTGGCCAAAAATTGTTTATTTTTTAGACCAAAAATAAGAAAAACCTCATTTGGAGCACAATTTTATGAAAAAGCAGTTGTTGGCCCTTTGCGCCGCCACTATGATGATGTCCATGACCGCTTGCGACAGCAAAATGGACCCGAATGATCCTCAGTCCGTGCGCAAGTACCTGACCAAGCAGCAGATTGCCTTTACCCCGAACCAGTTCGTTTCTTATGCCGTGAACGGCGATACTGCCAAGATGACCCTCTTCTTGCAGGCTTCTTTCGAAATTGACGCTCCGGCCGATAACGGCAACAACGCTGTGGCTATCGCTGCTAACAAGGGCAACATGGTTGTGCTTAACTACTTGTTCGATCATGGTGCTAAGGCCGACGTGAAGAACGGCAACGGCGAAGCCGTGCTCGACAACGCCGTGATGATGGGCAACAAGGAAGTGGTGAACCGCCTCTTGACTCAGCTCAAGGCTGAAGGCGCTGAATCCCAGACGCTCGGTACTGCAGTGCTTCTCGCTGCCAAGTCTGGCAAGGTTGATATGCTCGAAATTCTGGCCGATGCCGGTGCTCCGCTCGATTCCCGCAGCGCTGACGGCTACCTCCCGATTCACTGGACCGTGAAGAACGGCAACTACGACGCCATGATGTTCCTCATCAACAAGGGTGTCGACGTGAACGCCAAGTGCGGTCAGGGTTATTCTGTGCTCGACTGGGCCACCAACGAAGGCTATACCCGCCTGATCAAGGCCCTTAAGAAGGCCGGTGCCAAGAATACTCCGCAGTACTTCAAGGATTCCAAGAAGTAATTCTTGAAATTTACGCAAATTTCGCGATTTTCTCGCTTAGAACCGTGGTCTAGTGGCCGCGGTTCTTTGTATTTTTTCGCATATGAAATTTCATTTACTCACCAAGATATTCCTTTGCCTGAGCCTTGCGGGCGTTGTTTCGCAGGCGCAGGAAACGGTAGAAAGTGTCCGTCGCCAGATTAAGGCGGTCGAAGCCGAAACTGCCCGCGAAAAATCGCTCCATGACGCTGAAAAGAAACGCCATGCTGAATTTGTCGAGGTTGGCCGTAAAAAAGTGCAGGCTCTTGCTTCTCAGAACAAGACCTTGAAGGCCGAAATCGATTCCCTGAAGGCGGAACTTCAGAATTTGGCAAGCGTGCGCCAAAAGTCCTTGGGTACGGTCAAGTACTTTGAAAACCGTAAGGCCAAGTACGGCGAATCGCTCGCCATGGTCATTGATTCCTTGGTGCCGGTGTTTGAATCGGACTTTCCGTACCGCAACGATGAAACCGTCAAGAGCATTCAGGAAATTGCAAACCAGCTCCATAAGGGTTTGATTGAAGCGGATGACGGTTTGAACCGTGCGCTCGAAGTCTTTTACGACCGCATTCGCCTAGGTTACACCACCGAAGTGTATAAGGGTTTCCTGCAGGTGGATGCCCGCAATGTTCCGGGAACTTATTTGCGCTATGGTGCGGTTGCCTCGGTTTTCGTGAGTAACGACGGCAACGACGTGTTGTGGCTTACCCGGACGGCCGATGGCGGTTATGTCTGGAAAAACGTGTCCGATGACCTTACCATGCGAACGGTCTTGAAAGACGTGATGAAAGTTGCCGAAGGAAAAACCGCTCCGAGACTTGTCTTGATTCCGGTAACGATTCCGAAGGAGGGCAAGTAATGTTTAGACTAAAGAACGCTCGCAAGCTCGCTACAGACGAAAGACGAAAGATTGTTTCTAAAAAAACTCTCGTCTCTCGTCTCTCGTCTCTCGTCTTCATAGCCTCTCTCGCTACATTGGCTCCGCTTTCTTATGCCCAGCAAAATGCTGATATTGACGCTGTCAAGAAACGTGCCGCGTTGAACAGCGCTAAGGCTGATTTGGAAGAAGCCCGCAAGAAACGTGATATGGCGGTTGCCGCCCGCTGGAAGGATCGTGAAACGGCCAACCAGGAACGCGAACTCTTTAACGAAAAGTATAACGAAAGCAAGGAAAAGGTCGACGCCTTGATGTCGGAACGTGCACGCCTGTTCGAAGACGTGCGTGTTGCCCGTGAAGACTTGGCGCAGGTCAAGTTGCAGGCAGAAAAGGCTCGCGCCGAATACCTGTCGTTGGCCGCTGGTCCTGAACGCTTGGAAACGCTAGCGAAGTTCAGCGAACAGGGAATCCCGTTCAAGATTGCAGAACGCGTCGAAGTGCAGAACAAAGTCAAAAAGGAAATGGGCCTTTATAGGGATGATCCTTTGCGCATAGCCCAGTCTGTTTTGAATGCAGCGAAGAACGAACTTGAATTCACCCGTGAAATTCAGGTGGAAAAAGCGGAACTCGTTTTCGGCAATGCTGTGGCTCAGGGTGGCCGCATGCGCCTAGGCGGGCTTTACGCGATGCAGATGGCTAATGCTGTCGATATCAACGGCTTGCATCCGGCGGCTTTGATGCTTCCGGTAGCTGGCGAAAAGAAGCGCGTGTTCAGCTGGCAGGAAAACTTGACGCCCGATACGAAGGGCGATATTAGCAAGGTCTTTGCATCGGCTAATGATTCCGCCTTTGTGATGGTGCCGGTGGATGTGCTCTTGAGTACCGAACTTTCGTCTGAAATGGCGAACCACCAGGAAACCACCTGGAAAGACGACTTGAGGGAATTCTTCAAGAACGGCGGTCTTCTGATGTATCCGCTGTCGGTGCTCTTTGCACTTGGCCTTTTGATTGCTCTGTGGCGCTTCGTGTGGCTTTCTTACAAGGGCTTTGGCTCCATTGCTGCACACCGCGTGATCAAGGCTCTGAAGGCGGGCGATATCGAAGGTGCCCGCAAGCTTGCCGTAAAGACCCACGGCGAAGTGGGCCGTGTGCTCAAGACGGTGCTGACCAAGAATTACAAGGACCGCGAAAGTGCAGAACGTGCTCTCGAAGAACTTTTCTCTGCCGAAGTTCCCAAGCTGGACTTTGGTCTGAACTGGATTTCTGTGTTTGCGGCTGTGGCTCCGTTGCTTGGCCTTTTGGGTACGGTGATGGGTATGATCGAACTTTTTGACGTGATTACCATGCACGGTACTTCTGATCCGAAGCTTTTGGCAGGCGGTATTTCGATTGCCCTTGTCACGACGGAAACGGGCTTGATTGTCGCCATTCCCTTGCAGTTGATCCACACGTTCCTGGTTAACCGTTCCGAGGCCTTGCGCGGTCGCATGGAAAAGGCCGGCCTTGCCGTGTTGAACGCCCTTTGGATTAAGGAAAAGTAGTGCCAGCGGTAGACCAAAATTCCGTACTTGAAGCAGCAATGTCCATCCTCTTTAGAGGTGGCTGGGTGCTTGCCCCGATCTTTGTATTGGGGTGGTTCGGCTGGTTTTTGATGCTAGAACGCTACGCCTATTACTTTATGCTGCGTGGCGGAACTGTCAATGGCGTGGTCGGTGGATTCTGGAAAAATCTCGAGAAGAAGGGCGAAGATTTTGCCTTCGAAAAACTTTCGCACCATCGTTATGGATATTTCTATGCGCTGGCTCGCGATGTCCGCCATTACCGCGATCAGGGGCCTACCGCTGTTCGCAATGCCATGGAAGAAACGCGACACCGCATATCGCTTAATCTGTCCAGGTCGCTCAAGACTATTTCGACATGCGCCGCCCTTTCTCCGATGCTTGGCCTGTTGGGTACGGTTTCGGGCATGGTCCATACGTTTGAAAATATCAAGCTGTTCGGTTTTGGAAATCCGGTGCTTTTTGCCGATGGCATTTCTGAAGCTCTACTTACGACGCAGGCGGGACTCTTGATGTCGTTCCCGCTGATGCTTGCCTATAACTTCTTGGCAGGCCGTGTCGAAAAAATCGAGGAACTGGCCTGGAGCGAAGCGCTCAAGTACGAAAGCTACGTTTTTAAAGAAGGAAAGTTTGAGGTCAAATAATGAGTTTTATCCGTAAAAGAGTTCTTGATACAGGAAAGATTGACGTGTCGCCGATGCTCGACTGCGTCTTTATCCTGCTTATCTTCTTTATTGTGACGTCAACTTTCACGCGCGAAACGGGCGTGGACGTTACCAAGCCCAAGGCCAGTTCTGCAAAGGACTTGGCCAAGGAAAGCATTTTGATTGGCGTGACTCGCCAGGGAACGATTCACATTAACGAAACCCAGGTGAATCTCTCGACTTTGAATACGGTGCTCCGTCAGATGATGGCCGAAGCCCCTGACCGCCCGGTGATTATCGTGAGTGACCGCGATGCCCCTAACGGTGTTGTCGTCGACATTCTCGATGAATGCAACCTCGCCAAGGTTCGCAAAGTTTCGATTTCGGCGAATAAGGAAGAATAGTCCCGTTTTTTATGCTTGATTTTGTTGGAAAATACCTCCGTTACCCGATTGCACTGGTGCTCTCCTTTGTGTTGAGCGCGGTGTTTTTCCTTGCGATTCCGGTAATCAATGTGTTGATTTCGGACAAGGGTGTAAAGGGTCAAAAGGAACTCGAGGCCGTGACCGAGGTCGAAGTCCTGGTGAGCGAAAAGAAGCCCGAGGTCAAGCAGAAAGTGATTCGCACGATTGTGAACCCGAACCCGTTCAAGATTACCTCGAATATGGGCGTGTCTCGCAGCCAGAATTTCCAGATGGACTTGTCGCTTGCCCGCGGTGCCGCTGGCGATGGCGTGGCCGTAGGAACGGGCTCCATGGAAAACGTGGTGTATGAGGCTGGCGAAGTGGACGAACAGGCTCAAGTATTGCGTGAAATCCAGCCCAAGTTTCCCGAAAAGGCGAAACGCATGGGTATTTCGGGTTACGTGAAAGTCTTGATTGTGATTGATGTGTATGGCGATGTGGCGCAGGCCCAGGTGCTGACGCAGGAACCTGCCGGCTATGGATTTGATAACGAAGCCTTGAAGGCTGTAAGACAGTGGAAGTTTAGTCCGGCTCAGTTGGGTGGATTCCCCGTGGCACAGAAGGCCACAAAGGAGTTCCGCTTTGTTAACTAGACTCTTCGCGCTCGTTTTTTTCTTGACGCTCCCGCTGCTTGCTGCTGAAGATTACTTCTTCAAGGCTAACGAACTTTATGACCAAGGCAAATTCAAGGAAGCGGTGCCGCTGTATCGTGCGGCGATTGACGAAGGCCGCTACGAACCCTTTGCCTGGTTTAACTTGGGCAATGCGATGGTGCAACTGGATCGCAAGCAGGTGGCCATGGTTGCTTACAAGCGTACGGTAGAACTTTTGCCGACGTTTGAAAAGGCCTGGATGCTCCTTGGCGACCTTTACTACTTGGGTGGCGATGTGGGCGAGGCCATTGCGGCCTACCAGCGTGCCGTAGAACTTGGCGTGGAATCGGACCATGTACATTTTGCCTTGGCAGAATGCTACTTGAAGGGCCGCGATTGGACCCTTGCCCAGAAGAACTTTGAACGCGCCCTGCAGCTGAACCCGGACCGTATGGATGCGTGGTATGGCCTTGCAGAAGTCTACGAAAAATTGGGCGACTACGAATACGCCATCAAGACGCTTCAGAATGCGTTGCAGATGACCGCTACCGCGGGCGCCGATGTTCACTTTACTATGGCCTATTACTACCGCAGCATGGATTCCACGAGACAATCCTTGAACGAAATGGAAAACGGAATCTTGATGGATCCGGAAAATGTTTCTGCCCGCCGCTACTTGGCGCAAATGTATGTGCAGAACAATTCTCCGTGGATGGCTATTTTCACGCTTGAAGAAGGACTTCGACACAATAAGGGCAAGGCGGATTTGAACCTGGATTTGGGACAAATTTACTTTACCCAGAAACGCTACGACGAAGCGTTCGATTGCTACATGAAGGCTTGGCTTGCGGGAAATTCGCAAGGGCGCATCGGTGCCGAAAACGTAGGCCACGTATTCTCGAATGCAGGCGATGTTGAAAAAGCCGAAAGCCTGTACAAGCGCATTCGCGAGAAAAAGTAGATCCTTCGTGGTGTAGCGCTTGCTTTTACTCGTTGTCATATATGCGGCCTTTATTGGCCTAGGGCTTCCTGATACAGTGCTTGGGGCTGCATGGCCCGTGATGCAGCTTGACCTGAATGCGCCTCTTTCGGCGGCGGGGCTTTTGTCGATTATTGTAAGTGTCGGAACGATTGTTTCGAGCTTGTGGACTCCCGCGCTTTTGCGTTTGATGGGGACTGGTAAACTTGTTTTTGTGAGTATTGCGCTTACGGCGGTGGCTTCGTTTGGTTACGGATTTTCGACGACATTTTGGATGATGTGCCTGTTTGCGGTTCCTATGGGAATCGGGGCGGGCGCGATTGATGTCGCGATGAATAATTTTGCAGCCATATACTTGGAATCGAAGCATACGAGTTGGCTGCATGCCAGCTGGGGCGTGGGTGCATGCCTTGGCCCGGCTCTGTTTTCGATTTCGGTGGTGACTGGTGTCGGCTGGCGTGGTGCCTATGACATGGTCGCCTTGCTGCTTGCGGTGATTGCCGCGATGATGCTTATAACGCTCCCGATTTGGAAGAAGATGGAGAAACGCGACGCCTCGCAACAGGAGTCGGCGGTAAAAGATATCTCGCTGCGGGCGGCCCTCAAGGTGCCCGGAATGAAGCTTTCTTTTTGGGTGTTCTTCTTTTATTCGTCGCTTGAAATTTCTACGAGCCTTTGGTGCGGTACTTATTTGGTGGCCCGCGGCTTTGAACCAGAAATCGGAGCAATTGCGGTTTCGCTCATGTTTGCCGCTGTCATGGTTGGGCGCATTCTGAGCGGATTTTTCGCCATCAAGTTTACGGATATGCGCTTGGTGCATGCGGGTATTGCGATTGTGGTGTTTGGTTGCCTGGTGTTGGTGCTGCCTTTGCCGCTCTGGTTTACTCCGGTGTGTATTTGCCTGCTTGGGCTTGGCTGCGCTCCTGTTTATCCGTCTCTTATTCATGCGACTCCGGCACGATTTGGCGAAGAACTTTCGGGCCGCGCCATCAGTATTCAAATGGCGGGGTCTTACGTGGGCTCCATTTTGATGCCGCCCGCATTTGGCCTTGTGGCGAGCAAGACATCGGTGATTGTGTGGCCTGTGGCGCTTGCGGTGTTTGTGGGCTGCCTTTTGCTATGCGTGTGTTTGCTCGATTATGTGACGCGGAAAAAGTTACATAATGCTTTTGCGACCGAGCGAATCAAGGACATTTTGCACCAGGTGGAGGTTATGGCAGAACTCCGCCGCAAGCTCCGTAAGGAACGCCGCCGTGAACGCCGTAAAAACAAGCTGAAACAAGCGCGAATCAAACGAAAGCTGGACCGGCATTAAATAGAGGACTGTGTCTTTTTCTACATTTGGTCTCATGGCAAAGAAGAAAAAGGTATGGAAATCTCCTGCCATGGCACAGGCCATGCGCAGCAAAGAAGACAAACTCCGTGAAACGCTTACGCAGATTGTGAGCGGACAGAGCAGACTTTTACACCGCCCCGAAGACTTGTACGAGGCAATTGCAAACGGCATTGACGATATCGAAAACTTCAAGAATCCGAAAGACCAGCTGGAACTTTTGGCCTGGACGTTGCGTGCCGACTTTATTTCGTTCAAGGCTGACACCGACGAAGAAAAGGAATACTGGGACAACCTCTTTTACGATGCCGGAACGTTCTTTGTGGAACTCGCATCGCAGTATACCGACAAGGATTATGTTGCAGACTTGGTTCATGACCTTGCCATGCGCCATGTAGGTGGCGAAGGCCGCTCGGTGGTGTTCTTGAGTGTCGAAGAAATTTTGCCAAAGGAACGTGCGCAGGCTTTGCTCGAAGAACTGATCAACAAGGTTACCGAAGTCGATCAGGGCAACCGCGAAGATATTCTGGATGCCATTTGCGATATGGCTGATTCTATCAAGGATGCCGCGAACTTTGCGAAAGCCGCCCTCCTTAAGGACCCGGACAAGAGCAACGCCACGCTTATTGATATTGCTAATGCCCAGTTTATGGCAGGGAATATTGAGCTTGCCAAGCAGTGGCTCGGCGATGTCCGCAACCCCGGCTCCGAAGACGAAGAAGCGTACCTGGATTTGCAGGCCGCCATTGCCGACAAGGAAGGCCGCAAGTCCGATTGCATCAAGATTGCACGCACACTGTACGAGACATTCCCGAAGGTGATGAACCTCGGACGTTTGGCAGCCTTCTTGCCTGATGCCGAAGCCGATCGCGTGCTCAAGGAACATGAACAGTTCCGTAACGGCAATACGGCGAATCTTGAATTTATGCAGTTGCTCGCCGGCATGAAGCGTTACAACCAGCTTTCGGGCTACGTGGACCGCTTTGAAAAGGACTTGACGACGCTCGATGCCGAAGAACTGACGGACCTTGCCGATGCAATCGAAAAGGACGGCCAGAAGGCTCTTGCAGACCACATCCGCGACTGGATTGTGGAAGAACCCGAAGAAGCTCAGGCCTTTGATAACAAGGATTAAGTTCTGATGGCGAATTTTGGTCATGTTTACTTGATTGGTGCAGGTCCTGGCGATCCGGGGCTCTTGACGATTCGCGGAAAAGAAATTCTGGAACGCGCCGACGTGGTGGTGTACGACCGCCTGGTTTCTCCGGCGGTTCTGGGAATGTGCAATTCAAAGGCGAAGATGGTCGACGTGGGCAAAATGCCGACACACCACAAGGTGAAACAGTCCGAAATCAATAAACTCCTGGTGCAGTATGCGCAGGAGTACCCGCAGGGCATTATTGCTCGCTTGAAGGGTGGCGATCCGTTCGTGTTCGGGCGTGGCGGCGAAGAAGCGTTGGAACTGGTGGATGCAGGCGTGGAATTCGAAGTCGTGCCGGGCATTACCTCGGCAATTTCCGTGCCGGCTTACGCGGGCATTCCCGTGAGCCACCGCGGCATCGCGACGAGTTTCCATATCATTACCGGGCACGAAAAAGCCGAATCGAACGGAGAACTTTCGCTCGATTTTGAAAATCTCGCGAAGTGCCAGGGCACTCTCATCTTCTTGATGGGCATTGCCAATATGGACTTTATCGCCAAGCGCCTTATGGAATGTGGCAAGGCCCCTAAAACTCCGCTTGCTTTTATCGAAAAGGGAACCACGCCGTACCAGCGTACGGTCATGGCGACGCTTGAAACGGCGGGGGAGACGATTGTTCGCGAAAATGTGACGGCTCCCGCGATTACGATTATGGGCGGTGTCGTTGAACTGGGTAAGACTCTTGCCTGGAAAAAGAATTTGCCGCTTTCGGGCAAGCGCCTGGTGGTGACTCGCGCTGCCAAGCAGGCTAGCGGAATTACCGCCCGCCTTACGGCCCTCGGTGCCGAAGTCATCGAGACTCCGATGATTGAAACGCGAGCGGTTGAGGGCTCGTTCAATTGGGCGGACCTTGCGAACTTTGACGTACTCGCCTTCACAAGTACGAACGGCGTCGAATCTTTCTTTACGCAGTTGCTCGCTTCGGGCAATGACATTCGCGTTCTTGCTGGCAAGAAGATTGCAAGCGTGGGCAAAATTACCGAAAAGAAATTGCTTGAATATGGCATCCGCTGCGATTACGTGCCCGAAGACCATACCGGCGAAGGCCTCGGAAAACTGTTGGTCTCACACGTCATTGCGAGCGAGCAAGGCGAGCGTGGCAATCTTATTGACGAATCCCGCATCCTTCTCTTACAGGGCAATCTCGCTGATGACACCCTGCTGAAACTTTTACCGCAGGCAACGCGCTGGGTTGTTTACGAAACGCTCCCGGTGGCTGAACTCCCTGAATGGAAACGCGAAGCCGTTGAATCCGCCGATGCAATCGTCTTCGCCAGCACTAGCGCCGTTGAGAACTACGTTAAGATGACGGATGCGCGACCTCGCACCTCGTTCTGCATTGGTCGCATGACAGAATCCGCCGCCCGCAAGCATGGTTTTGGAACCGTCACCTCCGACGAAACCACCATGGATTCCCTCGTCAAGAAAATCGCGGAATATTACGCAGGGGGGCGTGCATAATGAAGGCAATCCTGATTATCGCGCATCACTGCATTTTGCCGGGGGCCTACAAGGGCTTCGAAGAAATCATGGATAAACTGCACCATGATTTGCCCGGTACGCGCGTGGCAAGTACGAGCCTGTTGGATTTGGAAAATGACTTGCGCACGCTCTTACGCGAAGATGTTGAATCGGTGACGCTTTTACCGTACTTGCTGCTGAATGGTCAGCATACCAAGAATGATGTGCCCAAGGTCGTGGCACACCTGCAGGCGGAATTCCCGCAGATTCCGATTACGCTTTTGCCTTGTCTTGGCGACTGGAAAGAATTTGCCGACATGGTTGTGGATGGTATTCGTTCTGCCCAGAAGAAAACTGAACCCGTCATTGCGAGCGAAGCGATATACAAGACTAGGGACTTTAGTCCCTTAGTCGCGTTAGATTCGCAGGAGCAGCAATCTACGCCATCACAGAATCGATCCCTTTTTTCCATCGAACTGAATCTCGAAGGCAAGAATGTTCTCGTGGTGGGCGGTGGCCGCATTGCCCTTCGCAAGGTGAAAACACTTTTGCCCACGGGTGCCCGCATTACCGTAGTCGCCCCGCAGTTCGATCCGGAATTTGCTGCGATACCGTCTCTCGTCTTGAAAAATCGTCCCTACGAGCCGCTTGACCTCCGCGGAATCTTTATGGTCTTCATTTGCACCGATCAGCCTGCGGTCAATGCCCAGGTCAGTAACGATGCCCGTGCTCGCCGTATCTTGGTCAATAACGCCTGCGACTACCTTGACGGCGACTTTATCGTGCCCGCCCGTATGGATTTCGGTGAAAATATCGCCGTAACGGTCTCTACACAGGGCCGCGCCCCCTCGCTCGCCAAAAAACTTAAACAGAAAATTCAAACGGATTGGGCCGAAGAACTTTCGCAAATTGAGCGAAATTTCGACAAATAAGGCGATTCCTTTCTAAACCATTCGTGATTGATATCACCCCTATTCCGAGTTGGAATAGGGGTTGGCGTTCTTTTTCTCCAACAAAAGTATAGTTTTTTAAACAAAATTATAACAAGGAGCAAAATATGAAAAAGTCACTGTTCTTAGCCATGGCTATCTCCATGGGTTTACTGGTTGGCTGCGGCGACAGCTCTTCCGAAAATTCCAATCCTGTCGGAGGCAATGGTGATAGCTCCATCGTCAAAGATGGTGACGTTTCCCTTACGGCGTTTTTCCCTGCGGAACTTAATGCGAGCGATGTGGTGGCATGGTATGCAACCGATGTCGAGACCGAAAGTCGAGAAGGAGTGGCGCTGACTTATGTGTCTGCGGTATACTTGTTTAAGGACGGCTCCTTTATTGTGACAGAAAGTCAATTGAGAGATTCTAAAGGCTACCATAAGGGTGTCGTTGCTGAAGGTGGATGGTCCGGCTCCGATTACAGCAATGGAATCATTGAAATCACGATGAATGGCAATAAACTTCCGCTCGAAATCAAGAATGGAAAGTTCTCGATCAATCCTGATGGCGAGGGGGAAATGCACTACACTCTCATGAAATCGGACGTGCCGAAGGCCAGTAATGGCGGAAGCAGTGTAGAAGACAATAGCCAAGTCGTGGAAGAAAGCCGCAACGGCACTGAAGAACAGCTTGAAAAAGCGAAGTTGCTTATTCAGGGTTCCGGAGCAGAAGCTGCGGAGGGAATTGCCTTTGAAATTGCTGAACCGGAATGGGAACAAGTTGGCGTAGTGTATAAGGCTGTTTATACAATTACGGTAGCTTGGGATGACGAAAAATTCGCAATTGACGATTCTGAAAATGCGATAGGAATCGGCCAGTACCCGGTACACGCCATTGGTGTGCAGGAAGAGTCCTTGCCGCGTGATTGGAATAATAACGAGTGGGATCTTCTGAATATCTCTCGTGGAGAAAAATCGGTAACGGTAACCATTTCTCAGAAGATTGATAACCTGAAAATTGCTCGCGCTTATGTTGTCGGTCAGTATAAGGGAAAACTCTTGACGTTGTACAGCAAGGCTTTCTTCATTATTCCTCCGGGAACCGAAGTTGAGGGCTATACCTCTTCTCCTGCATCTTCGGGTGATGATGTCGGTTCTGATATTGAGGTTCCTGAAAACAAGGATGATCATCTGCCGGAAACTGTAGATGCGCAGGATGCAGAAACTGTTGAAGTGACTCCGTTCTTCCCGACAGGCTACAATGCCGAAGATGTGGTTGCATGGTATGCGAGTGGCTTGGATACGCTTGTGGAATCGAGCCAAACCAAAATTATGGTGATTGCGGTTTACCTGCTTAAAGACGGATCCTATGTGGTGACAGAAAGCAAGGTGAAATATAAAACGGACCGCACCGTCATTGAAAAGGAAGTTTCAACTACAGGAACTTGGAGCGGCTCTGGTGAAGATTACCGGAATGGAAACTTTGAAATGACTGTCGAAGACATGGTTATGCCGATTGAAATCGTGGACGGCTCCTTTGTAATCGAAGGGGAGGAATCGCCGATGGCATTCTCGCTGATGACATCGGATGTGCCGGAGCCTAGCGAACCTTCTAAAATTGAAAAATAGACTCTGATTAAAAATGAATCCAGCCTCCGGGCTGGATTTTTCTATTATTGGGACATGATTATACGTCCACGTCGCTTACGCAAGAATGCAACAATCCGCAACATGGTGGCAGAAACCGCCGTGAATCCCGATTCTCTCGTTTACCCGATGTTCGTGGTCGAAGGGGAGAATGTCAAAGAAGAAATTCCTTCGATGCCGAACCAATATCGTTTTAGCATCGATGAAATCCTGAAGGAACTGGAAAGCTGTGTGGCGTTGGGCGTCAAGTCCATCTTGCTTTTTGGCATTCCCAGCTACAAGGATGAAATGGCATCGTCCGCTTACGACGATGATGGAATCGTGCAGCGTGCGGTTCGCTCCATTAAGGCGAAGTTCCCCGAACTGTACGTGATTACCGACGTTTGCCTTTGCGAATACATGAGCCATGGTCATTGCGGGATTGTCAAGGAAGATGGCGATGTGGATAACGACCCGACGCTTGAACTTTTGGCAAAGACGGCGCTTTCCCATGCCGAAGCCGGTGCCGACATGGTTGCCCCCTCTGACATGATGGATGGCCGCGTGGCGGCGATTCGCGAAAAGTTGGACGCGAATGGTTTTACGAATTTGCCGATTATGGCCTATAGTGCCAAGTTCGCGAGTGCTTACTACGGTCCGTTCCGCGATGCGGCTGACTCTGCACCACATTTTGGTGACCGCAAGAGCTACCAGATGGATGTTCGCAATGGTCGCGAAGCCTTGCACGAAGTGGAACTTGATTTGGAAGAAGGTGCCGATATCGTGATGGTCAAGCCTGGGCTTGCTTTCCTCGATGTTTTGCGCGAAACGGCTGAATTGAGCAATGTGCCGGTGGCTGTGTACAATGTGAGTGGCGAGTATTCCATGGTGAAGGCTGCTGCCCAAAACGGTTGGATCAACGAAGATGCGATTATCCGTGAAAACTTGATCGCCTTCAAGCGTGCCGGTGCCGATATCATTATCACTTACCATGCTAAAGAAGCTCTTGAAAAAGGGTTGCTGAAATGAATCATTCGTTGAGCGAAAAGCTTTTTGCCGAAGCCAAGACTTTGATGCCGGGTGGCGTGAATAGCCCGGTGCGTGCCTATAGCAATGTGGGGGCGACGCCTCCGTTTATCAAGCGTGCCAAGGGTAGCCACATTTACGATGTGGACGGTAATGACTATATCGATTACGTGGGCAGTTGGGGCCCGATGCTTTTGGGACATGCTCACGATGCCGTCATCAAGGCGGTGGCCGATACGGCCCAGAATGGCCTTAGTTTTGGCGCACCTTGCGGACTGGAATCGGAACTTGCGAAGCTCGTGATGGAACTTGTTCCGAGTGTCGAGATGATTCGCATGGTGAACAGCGGCACCGAAGCCACCATGAGTGCGATTCGTGCGGCGCGTGGTTTCACGGGCCGCGACAAGATTGTCAAGTTTGAAGGTTGTTACCACGGCCATAGCGATAGCTTGCTGATTAAGGCGGGCTCGGGGATGCTTACCACCGGTAAGCCGAGCAGCAAAGGCGTGCCGGCGGACCTCGCTAAATATACGCTGACGCTGCAATACAATGACGTGGCCGGCGTCCACGAATTGTTCGATAAGATTGGCGACGAAATTGCAGGCGTCATTGTAGAACCCGTGGCCGGCAATATGGGCGTGGTGCCCGCAAAGCCGGAATTCTTGAAGGCTCTCTCCGAAGAAACCAAGAAGCATGGCGCACTCTTGATTGTAGACGAAGTCATGACGGGTTTCCGCGTCGGCATTCACTGCGCGCAGGGCTTGTACGGAATCAAACCGGATCTGACCACTTTCGGTAAGATTATCGGCGGCGGCATGCCGGTGGGCGCTTATGGTGGTCGCTTGGATGTCATGCAGCAGATTGCGCCGCTCGGCGGAATTTACCAGGCGGGAACCTTGTCAGGTAACCCGGTGGCGATGGCGGCAGGGCTCGCCACGATGCGCGAATTGAATTCGCACCCCGAATATTATGTCCGAGCCGAAAATAGCACCAAGAAGTTGATTACAGGCCTGCAGGAAGCGGCAAAGTCGGCTGGAATTCCGCTGGCTACAAATCAGGTGGGCTCCATGGGCTGTATCTTCTTTACCGAAGGTCCCGTCACCTGCTTTGCCGATGTGCAAAAGTCCGACTTGGAACTGTTCCGCAGGTATTTCCTCGGCATGCTTGACGAAGGTATTTACCTTGCCCCGAGCCAGTTTGAGGCGATTTTTGTGAGTGCGGCCCATACCGAATCGGATATCGACCGTACCATTGATGCTGCCCGCAAGGTTTTCAAGTCGCTATAATTTCTATTTTTGGACTTCGAAAAATTGAGGATTTAAATGATTGTATCTTGGATGACTACCAACAAGTGTAACCTGACCTGTAAGCACTGCTATCAGGACGCAGGCGAGAACAAGGCTGCCGAACTCACGACTGCCGAGGCCATGAAGTTGATTGACGAAATCGCGAAGGCGGGGTTCAAGATTATGATCTTTAGCGGCGGCGAACCGATGACCCGCCCCGACATTGTGGACCTGGTTGCCCATGCCTCGAGCAAGGGACTGCGCCCGGTGTTCGGTACCAACGGCACGCTCATCACGCATGACTTGGCTTTCAAGCTGAAGGCCGCCGGTGCCATGGCCATGGGTATCAGCATCGACAGTATCGATCATGACCGACACAATGATTTCCGCGGTCTCCCGAATGCATTCGAGCTCACGATGATGGGCATCGAGAACTGCAAGGCGGCTGGCCTCCCGTTCCAGATTCACACGACCATCATGGACTGGAATCAGAACGAAATTTTCGACATTATGGACTGGGTCAAGGAAATCGGCGCGGTGAACCACCAGATTTTCTTCCTCATCCCCGTGGGTCGCGGCAAGGAAATTGAAGGGCATGCCCTGCGCGTCGCCGAATACGAGGGACTCCTCCGCAAGATTATGGAAAAGAGCCGTACGCTCGGCATCCCGGTGAAGCCTACTTGCGCGCCGCAGTTCCTGCGCATTGCCGACCAACTCGATATCAAGACGCGCTACAGCCGCGGCTGCCTCGCCGGTCTCGACTACTGCATTGTAAGCCCGATAGGGAAGGTTCGCCCTTGCGCTTACATGATGGAAGAGGCGGGTGATGTGCATGATACGCCTTTCGACGAAATCTGGGCGAATGCCGAAGTCTTCAAGAAGCTCCGCACCAAGGCCTACGCCGGTGCCTGTGGCAAGTGCAAGTTTAACGACCGCTGCGGTGGTTGCCGTGCCCGCGCCGCCTACTACCACGATGGCGACTACATGCAAGAAGATTCCTACTGCGCTTACGGGAGAGGCCTGTGAGTTTCACTGCCGACGACGAAAAGTTTATGCGCATGGCCCTCCGCGAAGCGGAGAAAGCTTTTGACGAAAAGGAAATCCCTATCGGTTGCGTTATCGTGAAAGATGGGGTAGTTATCGGAAAAGGCCACAATCAGATTGAAATGCTCAAAGACGCTACCGCCCACGCCGAGATTTTGTCGATCGGGACGGCGGCAAGCAGCCTTGAAAATTGGCGTTTGGATGGCTGTACCTTGTACGTGACTCTTGAACCCTGCCCGATGTGTGCAGGAGCCATCCTCAATAGCCGCGTTTCCCGCGTGGTCTATGGTTCCCCGGACACCCGTTTTGGCGGCTGCGGTACTACCGTTGACGTTATTTCGAACAACGCCCTCAAACGCGAAGTCGAAGTGGTTGGCGGCCTCCTTGCCGACGAATGTTTAGGCATTTTAAAGGCTTTTTTTCAAAAGATGCGCCTAGAAAAAGGCGATAGCGGCAACAAGGGTGAATTTCAGGGTTCTCCCAGCTAAGTTTAGCCGACGATTTACTACATTCTAAATATGAATTTCTTAAAGCTTTTTACGAGCGCTAGCGCTCTTTTTGCCCTTTGTGCCTGTGACGGAAATGAGTTTGCTCTTTCGTTCAACACTCAGAATGCTCCTCAGCAGACATACTACCTCGAATCTTCCTTGAACGCAATCCTTCCGACAACGGATTCCGTGTCCGGAACGCCCGAAGCGATGAATACGCACCTCAATGTTCGTGCGACCAATTCGCTTTTGACCGCGTACGACGATGGTTCTGCAAAGTTCCAGCTCAAGATCGACTCGGTGGACTACAAGTCCGACAAGCGTACGGTCGAAGAATTTAGCAGCATGGAACGCTACATGTCTACCGAACATTTCCAGTTCAAGATGGCAAAAGATGGCGATATCCGCGATGCCGTCATCGAAGATTCCGTGATGCTGGGGACCGAGGCTTTGGACCTTATCCGCATTTTCCTCAAGGTGCAGCCGCTTTTGCCGGGTAAGCCGGTCAAATTGGGTGAAACTTGGGACCGTCAGGTCGAAATTCCGGGTGCTTCTAAAAAGACGGTGGTGTATAAGTCCTTTACGCTTGAAGACCATTACGTTCATGATGGTGTCCAGATGGCCAAGATCGGCATGAACATCAAGTACAAGGAAATTGCCGATTCGACCTCTGACTTGCGCATGGAAAGCAAGGGCTTTATCGTGGGTACAGGAACAATCCTGTTCGATATGACGCATGGTGCAATTTCGAGTGTGAAAATGGAATTGTCTGGCGACCTGAGCGTTAACGACATTGTCGCCGACAACGTGATTCCCGATATGCATGTGATTCAGAAAATCAAGCTGAGGAGTGAATTTTGATTTTAGGCATTAAAAAATGGTCGGGGTTAGCCTTAACGTCGCTTTTGTTTGCCTGTGTCGCGGTAGCAGGGGAGATGCCCTTTCCGCCAATTGAAAATGGCAAGGTAAAACTAGTGGTGGCGGATAGCCCTTACTTGTTGGAACAGGGTGCCGTTTTCTCTGCAAAGGATACCCTGGAAATTGAACCGGGTGTAACGGTCTTGATGGGCGAATATGCAAAGCTCATGTTCCGTGGCTCGGTAAAGATTATCGGTACCGAAGCGGCTCCCGTGGTCTTCAAGAGCGCTGATTCCGTCAAGAGCTGGAACGGTGTCCACTTTGTGTCGGCCAACCGCCCGTTTGAAATCAAGAACTTGGTCATTGAAAATGCGTTCCGCAATACGGTGTTCCGTTCCAAGGGCATTTTCGAAAACGTGAAGTTCGTGAACAACTACTACGGCCTCTGGATTGACGATGTGCCCGAAGTATTCTTGGCCCGTTGCGAGTTCGTGCGCAACCGTTTCGCTCTTTCGATTCGTGCAGGCCAGGTGGTCTCTGCCGATACCAAGATCAGCGACAACGTTTATGGCCTCTATCTTGAACCCGGTGGAAAGTTCGATGGCGACAAGAGCTTGATCAAGGATAACCTTGAAGCCGACGTGCGTAACGAAGCCGAAGAACTTGCCGCACAGGGCAAACGCGTGAACAGGAATATTTGGCATCGTATTGAAACAGCTTTCTAAGAGGTTGACTTAAGTGCAAGAAGCTTTTCGCAGGTCCATACGCAAGATGACGGGCAGTAGCGTCCGTCTATCGGTATGCCCGAACCGCTCGACGATGGTGGCGACACTTTCGCAGTCGATGATGGTGACCTGGTCGATTGTATTGCATGAACACTTGGATGCCATGCTGAATGATCCGGCGGTGAACGTCGGAACGACAGAATTGATTTCTTTCAGCGAGACTGCCTGGAAACTGGCCGATTCCAGTTTTCCGCAGATCATTGCGGACGCCAACAAGCTTTACGATGAATTCCGCACCAAGTGGATGCAGCGCTTTTCGACTGACGAAGTGATGCGCCTGTTGCTTGAAGGCGGAGATTTCTTGCATCATGACGAAGAAAAAGGCTGGGCGCTCACGGTCAAGAATAACAAGCAGGACATCAATGCTTTTTATTCCGCGACGATTCACTTGCTGGTGAGCGACGCCGAACCGTTGTTCGTCCGCATGCACGGGCGCGTGATGCAGTTGCAGGAAAAGTTGTGCAAGTACTGGCATTCCGAAAGCGCCGTGGATGCGGTGTCCAAACTGCTCCCCAGTTTGGAAGCGTCGCTCCGCGATAAAGAAAATGCCATGGTCGTTTCGCTTCGTAGCTCGCTGAATGCGCTTGCCAAGAAACGCTTTGCAGCCGCCTTCAATACCAAGAGCCCTGCTCATTACTATAGTTCTGCGGCTTCTTGTGCGCGCAATGTGGGCCGTTTCTGGAATCCACATTACGCTTATGAAAACGGCTTCCTCGCATTTACCGATGATTTTTGTGATTACGCCCGCGGGCTTACCATTCAGATTATTGAATGGTACCAGAGCAAGTGGGCTTTGTTCTTGCGCGGATTCTCGCGCGGTCAATTGAATTTGTTCGAAACAACAGGCCCTACAAGGTCTTAAAAGATGCAGGTATGAAATGAAAAATGCATTCCAGATAATTTTAGCGCTTACCATCGTAGGACTCCTTGCCCTTGTGGTCGCCGCCTTCTATTTTGGCGCTCCGCTCTTTGGCTGGATTATCATGGCGGCCATTTTTGCCGTGTTTATCGGAGAACAACTTGTCGCTCTCAAGATGGTGAAGCAGATTGCCACCGAAACGGATATTCTTGAAACATGCGAAAAGCGTGGTGGTTATGTGACTGGCGATGGCGTGGTTGCAAAGCGCGTGGCTCTTGCCCGTAACTTGCTCGCCAAGAACATCCGCCTCGATTCTTCGATGGCCTACGAAGTGCTTTCGAACAGCGTTGAAATTGCAGTTCCGAAGAGTGCCGGCGGTACGGTGATTCTGCTTGGCTTGATGGGTACGTTCTTTGGTCTTATGTATTCTGTGGCAACGGCCGGCGGTGCAATCGACAATTCCACGACGCAGGGCACGCTCGATACCATCCAGCTCTTGTTCCAGAACATGAAGGGTATTTTTGGCACGAGCCTTTGTGGCTTGTTTGCTGCCTTGATTTTGAATGCTAGCCGCAACATGATGGTTTCTGCCCGTGATGCCTTTGTGGCACGCCTCGATGCCCTGACGCTTGACTTGCAGGGTGCTGCCGGCGATGGCAGCGAAGAGGCCCAGGCCCAGACGGAACTCGAACGCCTGTTTGATTCTGTCGAAAAGAATTTGGCTGTCGTGGCCTCTTCTGTAAAGGATGGCCTCTCTGGCGTTGTCGCCATGGTGGGTGATGAACTTTCTGCCATGACGACGAAGTTGAACGAATCTCTTGCCAATGTTTCGCAGAACATGAACAAGGCTGTCGAAAACTTGGGCCCCTCTGTCAAGGATTCCTTGGCCGGTGCATTCACTCCGATGGAACAGAACATCAAGACGCTTTCTGCTTCTGTGGAATCGATCCCGGGCAAGCTCGACGAAAAGTTGAACGGTATTTCTTCGACGCTCAAGGCTTCTCTCGAAGGCGTTGCTTCTGCAACGGAATCGGCCATGAATGATTCGACGAAGAATGTGGCCGCCGCCGTGGCCGATCAGGTCAAACAGTCTGGCGAACAGTGGAAATCCTTCATGGAACGCCTTGCCGCTGAAACTTCTGCCAATGTGGACAGCCAGAAAGAAGGTCTCGAAACCCTCAAGAACGTGGCCTTGCAGGTGGCCGAAAAGGCTCAGGCCGGTTCTGCCGAACTCAGCAATTCTGTTGCCGAAAAACTTTCTGCTCTTTCTTCGGATATTCTCGGCGCATTCCAGAAACTTTCCGAAACCTCTGCCGTGCTGCTTGAAGCCCAGAAGGCCCTTACCGAAAGCATTGACAACCGCGTGGTCAAGGAAAAGGAAGCAACCGACGCCTTGGGCGGCAACATCGTGGAAACCGCGGAACTCATGCGCGTGAACCAGTCCGAACTCAGTGCGAACCTCGAAATGCTGCGCGCCGGCCTCGAAACGATTTTGGAAAAGCTCTCGGGCGATACCGCAGAACGCGACGACGAAGAAAGCTTTGTGGAACACCTCAACCAGTCTCTGGAAGCCTTCCACGAACGCGCCAGCGAAGTGCTTATGGAAAACGCCGTCAAGACGCAGGAAATATTGCTCGAAGTTTTGGAACAGACTCAACGTTCTGCCGTTCAGCAGCCTAAGGTCGAGGGCTAAGCATGCGCTTTAAGAAAGACGAAAACAGCAATCCTTGGATGGCGTACACGGACTTGGGTGTTGCCCTGGTTTCGTTGTTCATCCTTGCGTTTGTGGCGATGGCGACCCTGAAGGAACAAAAGGCCGAAGACCTGACCCGTACCGAAGAAGAAGTCTTGACTTGCCAGGAACAGATGCGTAAAATTGCGGCAGAACGCAATGCGCTTTTGTCCAAGAGCTTGCAGACCTCCATCGAGGCGGGGCTCATTGCTCTCGAAGACGGCAAGATTCAGATTCAGGCTTCGTTCTTATTTCCGATTAACGGTGCAGACCTTACCAAAGAAGGCGAGGGCGTGATTCGCGGCATTAGCAAGGGCCTTCTGGAAGCTCTTGATTCTACGGATGTGATTATGGTGAGTGGCTTTACCGACGATACTCCGGTGAAGTCCAAGACTTATACCAACTGGAACCTTTCTACCGAACGTGCCGTGAACGTGGTCAAGACTTTGATTGCGCAAGGGTTCCCGCCCGACAGGCTTTTTGCTGCAGGCTTTGGCGAACACATGCCCAAGTACCCGAACGACAGCGAAGAACACCGCCGTTTGAACCGTCGCGTAGAAATCGGTGTAACTCCGCTCCAGAAGATGACGCAGGAATAGTTAGGCTTTTATGCAGGAACGCTTGGAAACATTGCGTACGGGAATCGATGCTATCCGCAAGAGCGGAAAGCTGCCCCATTGGCGTATGGTCTATGCCGAAAACCTGCTGAATCGTGCCGGAGAATATCTGGCGGTCGATAGGCTTCCTGAAGCGAACATGGTGGCCGATAAATTGGATCGCTGGATCAAGACGCATACTCCGCGAGTCGATTCGTCTGAACGGTTTTCCGAAAATCCCATGGTTTTCTGGAATGCGGAAATGCTTTTGGGCATGTCTGCCAAATTGAAGCAGACGCTGCTTGAAAAACGCCAGCTGGTGCCTTCTACGGAACGTGAATCGACGATCCGCCGCTTGAACCTGGTGGAAGGCTGGATCCGCGAAGGCCAGCTCTTGCAGGCCCACGACGAGCTTCTGGCTCTCCGTACAGCGCTCATTGCCCGCTTAAGGCGTAGTTTTCGTGCCCGCTTGGTGGCAACCGATTTGTACCACGGCTCGGTACAGCCCGCAGGAAGCCTGGTCGGCCCGTACAACGCCTTGCATACGCTCGAAGAGACCTTCCATGTGGTGGGCGAGCGCGACCCGATTTGGATCGAAGACTTCCTCGAAATTTATAACGACTTGTTCCGTGTGGTGGAACGCCTCGTTCCTCAAGACAAAAAATAAGTCACAAAATAAGTTTGACGATAAAAAAGAGCTCCCGGAGGAGCTCTTTTAAATTTTGGGGTGTGAGCGATTAGAAACCGATGCTCAGCTGGCCCATGTAGATTCGTTCTTCGTCCTGGCCGGTGTAGTAGCCGAGTTCTTCTGCCCAGGTAGCGAATTCGACCGTAATGAAGCGCAGGGCTTCGATGGCGAAACCGGCAGAGGGGTAGCCGCCCTTGAAACCGCCCGAAAGGCGCAAGGCGAGGGCGCGGATTTCGTTGTTGTAGCCCGGCCATGCAAGCAAGTTCTGCTCGACTTCAAGACCCATGTTCAGGTGAGAGAATACCTTGTAGTTTTTTTCGTTGCTGAATGCGTCGGCATAGTCGCAAGCGATATTGAACTTACGGGCGTAACCGGTGTTCTTGTTGAAGAATCGGGGGCTGTAGTTGAAACCGGCGGTAAAGTTCGGCGTGATTTTGTCGCCGGCCAGTTCCTTAAAGTAGACATCACGAAGCGATGCGCCGACTCTGAATTCACGGGTGAGCTGGTAGAGCACGCCCAAGTCGATACCGGCAGAAACGGATTTGAAGTCGAAAATGTTGTCGGTGACATCGTGGTAGCGGTCTTCAAGAGTATCTTGCAGGGCGTCGTAGTTCAAGACGTCCACGGTAATCATTTCGACCTTCTGGCGCTTGGCCATCTTGACACCCAAACCGACAGAGAGGTTGTTGGTGAATCCGTACGAGATACCGGCCTGAGCCACACCGTCGACGTAGAAGGTATCGATGGCGAGGAACGGAAGAATAAGGCCTCCGTCCAGGTAAGGGGCGACATTACCGTCAACCCAGATTGCACCGCCGAATCCGTGGAATGCCATTTCGGCATCCATCTTGATTTTCATGGTCAGGTACTTGTGGTCATAATTGTTCAGCTTGTGTACCAGTTCGGGGTGGGCTGCGAGAGTGTCTAGGAGCACGTTTGACTGGCTTAGACCGTTATCATTGGCGTAGTTTCTTGCGTTCTTGTAAATCTTCTGCAAGTCCTTGGCCACGTTGTAGGTCGAAAAATAGGTTTCGAACGGACCTGCGCCGCCCAAGTTCAAGCGCATGTCGCCCAAGAAGTTGCGGGGATAGTAACCTTGTTCCGGGCGCATTTCGTAGTTGCCCAGACGGTTAATCTGGCTTAAGCCTGCGTAGTTGAAGTAGATGGCTTCCTTGTCGTCTACAAGGGCCACATGGGCGTTACCCATGGCTTCGGCACGTAGGGAGTGGTGCGTCGGGGCCTTGGCCGCAAAAGAGGCGACTGCAAGTACAAAAATCAAGAAAAACAGAATCTTTTTCATCGCTTAGTTCCTCCCTTCAAACCACTGCATAAAGCGCTGCTCGTTGTAGTTTACCCAGCATCCGCCGATGTACTTCTTTCGGAAAGCGAGATCGTAGGCAGGGGGATAATGGGTATCCTTGGCAACAGCCCTCTTGTAGGCGTCGTATTCTTCGAAGGGCAGGTTTTCCGGATTGAAAATGATTCCGGCTGCAAAGACGAAGCGGTGGTCGCCAGCGGCTACGCGGTTCTTGTATTCGGGATAGATAAACTTCCATTCGCGATCGAGTTCGCTATTGGTTTCGGAAACCGTCTTGCCGTTCATGTCGATATCAACGGTGGTGTACTTCTCGTTCGGTGCAGCCCTCTTGACCACGCGGAGGTCCTTGATGGCGGTCTTTCCGGCAGCGACATTCTTGAGAATCATGTCGTTGTCGTATTCGATTTCGTTCGTCTTGTCGCTCACGTCTTCGTCGATTTCGCCATCGCCGTCGTTGTCTTCGCCGTCGTAGAGTTCTTCGTCGACGCATCCGTCGCCATCGTCATCGAGAATGTCGCTGTAGCCGAACTGGCCGATGATGATGTTCAAAGTCTTGGTCTGCTGGTCTTCGTTATTCTTGGCTTCTTCGGTTTCTTGGGCCAGAGCGCCACACATGCTGCTCACGGCAGAGCGCTGGGCTTCGTCCTTCAGGTTGTCAAAGCCTTGCAGGTAGCTGTCGAACATCTTGGTCATGCTTTCGGGGCTTTCTTCGCAAGTCTTGAAGACCGCGTTGAACGATTCCACGGTTTCGGCCGGGTCATTCTTGAGGTTGTTCAAAACGGAAGCCATGTCGCAAGAGTTTTCTTCGCCTTTTTTCAGGGAACAGCCATCCATACCCTTGGTCGTCTTTCTTAACACGAGCATGGTCTTCATCATCTGGAGAACCATGTAGCCTTCAGAAATCGTCTTGTAGGTTACGATGCCGTCGGTTTTTCCGCTCTTGTCTCGTTCGATAAAGGCGTCTGCAATGACGTTTACGGAATCGATGGTTGTCTGGAGTTGTCCGGCAACTTCGTCAGACATGCCCGAGAAAGGAACCTTGGAATCGCGGCTTGAATTTACGTAGGCAAGAAGCGAAAATACGTTGGTTTCCTGGGTGCCGTTCAACATGCGGTTCAGAGTCGCCTTCATGAGTCCGAACCAGGCTTGAGAATGGTTAGAGTCGGCGGCAATGGCCTTATTGAAATAATTCTCGGCTTCGGAGTATTCGTTGCTGCGGATTTTCTTGTAGCCTTCGTAGGTGAGGGCATCCGCGTCGCCGTCCTTGATGTTAATGCTTTCAGTCGGGTTAAAGATGTTGCATCCGGCAATCCCCAAAGAAATTATAAATGCCGAAGCCCATAAAAATTTGGATTTACGTACGTTTTTCATGACACTTTTTCCCATTTTCCTAAAAGATAACATTATTCTTACAAAAAGACATCTATAATCTGTTTTTTGTGAGGTTTTTTGAAATTCTTTCGATAATCGCGGGTTTTTAGGGCTGTTTTTTCATAATTTGGTAAAATATCTATCTTTGTAGTATGGAATCTTATCGAGAGTATTTTCCGACAAAGGCGTTTCGTGTAGCGGAAATGCGCCTTGCAACCCTTTTGAGGGCGGAAAGAGATCGCCTAGATGCGATTGCTGCATCTTTGGGGCGAGAATCGGCGATAGGTCCGGACAATCTTCTCGAAGAACTCCCTCGAATCAAGGATTTTACGCGGGAATACCACAGGCTTTTTTCGGAGTATTTGGAAGCGGTTTTGCCGCAGCAACCGCGCCCGATCCAATGCAGGCCCGCTTGCGGAAACTGCTGCCATCATTACCCGATGTCGGTAGAACCTTTTGAGCTGGTGACATTGTATTGCGACCTCCGGGGGCGGAATGACCTCTTGGATATCATGGAAGCTTGCCAGGTAAGGTCGTCGCTTTTCAGTAAATTTTTTGAGACGAGAAGGGCCGAAGGCGGTGTTCCTGATCAGATGGATTTGGACGATTATGCCGAAGACAAGGCCCTGCACGACTATTTTAGCGCCTGGAACCCCTGCCCGTTCTCGGACAAAAAGGGGGATTGCACGGTGTATCCGTTGCGTCCGGTGTCTTGCCGCATGTATTTTAGCGAAACGGACCCGAAGTTTTGCACCCCGGAGCATTTGCAGACGCCCGAGAACGATAGCTATATTGTTTATTTGCCGGACAGCATCGAAGATGCCGTGTACGGAATATCGGAACATTACGCCCTATTGGATTTGCCCGAAAGCTATTTTGGCGGACTTTTGGCGGTAAACCGTTTCGAAGGCCTGATAGGCGAAAATAGAGAATGAATTTGTTTGGAATGCAATTAGACCTGTTCGGGAACAATTCCGATTCTCCCGAGAAACCGGCAAAGCCGAAAGTGCCGGCTTCGGTTTCGCAGAACGGGCTGGTGCATTTCAAGTACAATTCCCAATTGAAGAAGAGTATCCGTTGTAAGGGGGGAGTGCTGTTTGGGCACCCCGAGGTGATTTTGCCTGCCTACATGAAGGATGCGGAATTTGCCCCGGCGCGTGAATTGGCGGCCGAGTGGGCGGAACATGCCATCAAACGCAAGACGGCCAAGAACAAGGCTATTATCAAGGATTTAGTCAGCCGTTTTTGGACGCTGGTGGAACAGATCCTCTCTGATCGAGGCGATGAATCCTTGTCGAGCAAGGGCCGCCTTCCGCCCATTAAGCCGCAGGGGAAGTATCACAACTTGAATGATGTGCTTGCCGCAATCAATAGCACTTATTTTGAAGACAAATTAACTTGCCGCATCACCTGGAGCAATCGCGTGGGCGGACTCAGTTTCCATTCGGTCCGCCAGGATCCCGTAACCGGCGAAGAATTCCATTTGATCAGCATCAGCAAGGGCTACGATGCGGCCAACTGCCCGGAATATGCCGTGGCCGGAGTCGTGTACCATGAATGCCTGCATATCGCGATTCCGGTCGAAATCAAGAATGGCCGTCGCATTGTGCATGGCTGTAACTTTAGGCGCCGCGAACGCCAGTACATCTATTACGACGAGTGGATTAAGTGGCATAATCAAGTTTTACCGCTTAATATCCGTAAAATGCGTCGCCACGGGGAATTGTAGTTTTTCTATCTTTGCATTGTTCAAAATTTCACGTGACTAAGTCACAGGATTAGATCAATATGGCAATGCAAGACATGAATGACCAGGTGCAGGCTCGCCTCGCGAAGCTTGACAAGTTCAAGGAAATGGGTGTGGAGGCTTATCCGCACAAGTTCAACCGTACGCATGATTCCAAGGTTTTGAAAGAAAATAAGGAAGCCCTGATGGCTTCTGGCGAAAGTATTGCTTTCGCTGGCCGTGTGGTTCGCTTCAACCGTAAGGGCAAAATGTGTTTTATGCACCTCAAGGACCGTTATGGCCGCTTGCAGGTGGTGGTCGCCCGTGACGAAGTGGGCGAAGAAAACTATGAAATCGTGAAGATGACCGACCTCGGTGACTTTATTGGCGTGAACGGTACCATGTTCGAAACCCAGACGGGCGAATACTCCGTGCACGTGAAGAAGGTGACCATGCTTTCGAAGGCTGTGCGCCCGCTTCCGGTGGCCAAGGAAAAGGTGGACGAGAACGGCAACAAGGTGGTGTTCAACGAATTTGCCGACGTGGATACCCGTTACCGCCAGCGCTATATCGACATGGCCTTGAACGACGACGTGAAGGACGTGTTCATCAAGCGTTTCAAGATTCTGCAGGCTATCCGCGAATACCTCATCGAAAAGGGATTCATCGAAGTCGAAACTCCGACGCTCCAGCCGATTTACGGCGGCGCGAACGCCCGTCCGTTCACCACGCACCACAACGCCTGCGACATGACGCTCTACCTGCGCGTGGCTCCGGAACTTTACCTGAAGCGCTGCATCGTGGGCGGCATGGAAAAGGTGTTCGAGTTCAGCAAGAACTTCCGCAACGAAGGTATGGACCGCACCCATAGCCCGGAATTCACCGGCCTCGAATTCTACGAAGCCTACGCTGACTACAACGACATGATGGTGCACTTCGAAAATATCTACGAACGCGCCTGCATTGCCGCCAACGGCACCACCAAGATTGAATACCAGGGGAAGGAAATCGACTTCAAGGCCCCGTGGCCCCGCTACAGCATGATTGAAGCCATCGAAAAGTTCGGCGGCCTGAAGGTCAACGAAATGAGCGACGACGAAATCAAGGCCAAGATGGAAGAACTCGGCGGACACCTGGATGGCGAATTCAGCCGCGGCCGCGGTATCCTCGAACTGTTCGAGCTCACCGTGGAAGACAAGCTCATCCAGCCGACCTTCATCAAGGATATGCCGACCGAAAGTACTCCGCTCTGCAAGAAGCACCGTACCATCGAAGGCCTTATCGAACAGTTCGAGCCCTACGCTAATGGCTGGGAACTGGGCAACGCCTATACCGAACTTAATGACCCCATCCGTCAGCGTGAGCTCCTGGAAGACCAGGTGCGCCGCGGCCGCGGTGGCGAAGGCGAAACCCACCCGATGGACGAAAACTTCATGCACGCCATTGAATCTGGCCTGCCGCCTACCGGTGGCGTGGGCTTCGGTATCGACCGCATGGTCATGCTCCTCACGAACCAGCAGACCATCCGCGACGTGCAGCTCTTCCCGCTCATGAAGCCGGAGACCTAATTATCGATGAATAAATTGGAATGGCTCATTGCCTGGCGTTACCTGGGGGCTCAACGTAAGAGTCTCTTCGTTTCGCTTATCGGCATCTTCAGTATGCTTGGTGTCTCCATCGGCGTTTTTGCGCTTGTGGTGGCCCTTGCCGCAGTAAATGGTTTCGAAGAAGAAGTCACTGCGCAGATGATTGGTAAAGACGCTCACTTCGAAGTGATGGCTTACAATGGCGATTTCATTGCGCCTTACGACAGCCTCATTAAAGAAGTGCGCGCCCGTGATTCGCGCGTGGTCGCCTCGTCTCCGTTTATTATTTACAAGGTGGGAGTCAGTTCCAAAAAGGTAAATGACGGCATTGTCATTTACGGTATTGACACCGAAACCGCGAAGGGCGTGACCGATATCCACAAATACATCAAGTGGGGAAACTATTCGGTCGACAGTCTCGAAGACTTGAGCGGGACCTTGCGCCCGGGCATCATTCTCGGTTCGGGCCTTGCCAATAGGCTTCGTGTGGTGGTCGGCGATAAGCTGGTGCTGCAGACTTTCCAGAGCCCCGATGCCATGGTTACAAGCGGTGGCCCGAAGATGATGATGTGCGTGGTGAGCGGCATCTTCGAAACGGGTACCTACGAATACGATGGCAACCTCGCTTACGTGGGCATTCCGGAACTCCAGAAATTGCTTGGTCTCGACGACGTGGTTACAGGCATTCAGTTCCGCCTGAATAACCATTGGCTTGCGGGCGAAGCGGTAGATAGCCTGGCCTCTTGGCTCGGTTATCCGTACTATGCCATGGACTGGAAGACGAAAAACATCACGCTGCTCAAGTGGATGAACTACGAAAAGTTCATTGTGGCGGCGGTGATTTGCTTGATTATTCTGGTGGCTGCATTCAATATCATCAGCTCCCTGATCATGGTGGTAATCGACAAGACCAAGGAAATCGGAATCCTCCGCAGCATGGGCTTTAGCAAGGCGGGCATTATGCGCGTCTTTATGCTCATGGGCAGCTTTATTGGCGTGGGCGGTACGATTGTCGGCGGTACGATCGGCCTTGTACTTTGCAAGTTGCAAGAGGCCTACCACTTCATCAAGCTCCCGGGCGATGTCTACGTGATTCCGTACTTCCCGATTTCGGTGCATGTTGTTGATGTGATTTTGATTTTTGTAATTGGCATTGCGCTTTGCGTTCTGGCGACTTTGTTGCCGGCATGGAAGGCTAGCCGCTTGGATCCGGTGGGGGCCATTAGACATGAATAGTTTGTTGCAGACTGTAGACCTCCGTCGTGAATTCTCCGAGACGGGTGAAAAGCTCGAAATCTTGAAGGGCGTGAATTTCTCCATGGAAGAAGGCGAACTCGTGGCCCTCACGGGTTCTTCGGGTTCGGGTAAGTCAACGTTCCTGAATTTGGTGGGTATGCTCGATACGCCGACGTCTGGCGAAATCCTTTTTAAGGGGAAGGCCCTTTCCAAGTTCAACGATGCAGAACGTGACCGTTACCACCGCGTGCAGGTGGGATTCGTGTTTCAGTTCCATCACCTGTTGAGCGAATTTACGGCGATTGAAAACGTTTGCGTGCCGGGCCGCATTCTCGGAACGTCTGAAAAGGAATGCAAGGAACGTGCCGCCATGCTTTTGGAAACGGTGGGCCTGAAGGACCGCCTCAAGCATTTGCCGCGTGAACTTTCCGGTGGTGAACGCCAGCGTGTGGCCATTGCCCGCGCGCTCATGAACCATCCGGACCTGGTGTTGGCCGATGAACCGAGCGGTAACTTGGACGAAGCCAATTCCGCAATGCTGAATGAATTGATTGGTGAACTCAACGAAAAGTTTAATCAGGCTTTCCTGATTGTGACGCACGACGAAAAATTGGCTAGCTTTGCCAAAAGGCGTGTCGTGATGCACGGCGGCGTCATTCAGTAGCTTAAGGAGAAATATGTCAGATATCAACGGTATTTTTTCGAAGAAAGCAAAGGCCGTATTGCAGGCGGCAAGAATTGCGGCCCGTAACTTGGGCAGCGACAGCGTTACGACCGAGCATTTGCTGCTCGGCCTTGTCCGCGAAGATTCCGGCTTTGCAGCCGAAACCTTGCGCGCTCTCAAAATCAATTTGAATGAACTTGGTGAAAATGTACAGCGCTCGTTGACAACGAACGGTGGCATTATGACTGTGGGCGATGCTCACGGTGCGTTGCTTTCTTTTACGACTCGCTGTAAGGCGGCCCTTTTTAATGCCGCTAAAATTGCAAAAGAAGAAGGCGACCAGTATATTGGCCCGGAACACTTGATGCTTGCCATTTTGCAGCAGGCCGAATCTCCGGCGGCAGGCACGCTTTCAACCTTCGGCGTGACTTACGAAAATTTTGAAAGTACTCTGCAGCAAATCAAGCGCGAAGCCATGAATGGCCAGCCTTCTGGCGAAGACGGTGAATATGCCGAAGACGATGACCGCTTTATGGGACAGGGCCGCGGTGGCGACACGCGCCAGCAGGTGCGTAGCCAGAGCCGTTCCAAGACTCCGATTCTCGATCACTTCGGTCGCGACTTGACGGCGCTTGCCAAGCAGGGCAAACTCGACCCGATTATCGGTCGCGGTCGCGAAATTGAACGCTTGATCCAGATTCTTTGCCGCCGCAAAAAGAATAACCCGGCGCTTATCGGTGAACCGGGCGTGGGCAAGACGGCGATTATTGAAGGTCTAGCCCAGAAGATTGTCCAGAAGAAGATTCCGGAACTCTTGATGAACAAGCGCGTGGTGACGCTTGACGTGGCCGCCATGGTGGCAGGCACCAAGTATCGCGGCCAGTTCGAAGAACGCGTGAAGGGCCTGATTATGGAACTCCAGCGCGTGGACAACTCGGTGATTCTCTTTATCGACGAATTGCATACGATTGTGGGCGCGGGCGGTTCCGAAGGTAGCCTTGATGCCAGCAATATCTTTAAGCCGGCGCTCGCCCGAGGCGAGCTCCAGTGCATCGGAGCCACGACGATCGATGAATACCGCAAGTACATTGAAAAAGATGCTGCGCTTGAACGCCGCTTCCAGACGATTGTCGTGAATCCGCCTAATTCCGAAGATTCTATCCAGATTCTGGAAGGACTTCGCCCGAAGTACGAGCAGCACCACAAGGTGCATTACACGCCCGAAGCCATTCGTGCGGCGGTGACGCTTGCCGAACGCTACATTACCGACCGTTTCCTGCCGGACAAGGCCATTGACGTGCTCGATGAAGCCGGTGCCCGCGTGCGCTTGAATTCAATCCGTACGCCGCAAGACCTCAAGGAAATGGAAGACGAACTTGCCGTGACCATGCAAAAGAAGGAAGAGGCCATCGCCGATCAGCAGTACGAAACGGCTGCCACCCTCCGCGACAAGATTGAAGAATTGACAAACCGCATCGCCGAACGCCGCGAAGCCTTGAACAAGGAAGATTCGGCGGATTTCCCGATTGTCGACGAAAACGAAATTCGCGATTGCATCAGCAAGATGACGGGTATTCCGGTGAGCCGCCTCGCTGGTGAAGAAACGCAGAAGCTCCTGAAGCTCGGCGACGAAATCAAGGAACGCGTGATTGGCCAGGACCAGGCTGTAGATGCTGTAGTGAAGGCCATTCGCCGTACCCGCGCAGGCATTCGCGACACCAAGCGCCCCATGGGCAGTTTCTTGTTCCTCGGCCCCACAGGTGTGGGTAAGACGGAACTTGCAAAGGTTCTTAGTCAGAGCCTGTTCGGCAGCGAAGATTCCATGATCCGTATCGACATGAGCGAATACATGGAAAAGCATAGCGTGAGCCGCTTGATCGGTGCGCCTCCGGGATACGTAGGCTTCGAAGATAACGGGGGCCAGCTCAGCGAAAAAGTGCGCAAGCGCCCCTATTGCGTGGTTCTCCTGGATGAAATCGAAAAGGCCCATCCAGATATCTATAATTTGCTTTTGCAGATTCTGGACGACGGTATCCTTACGGATAGCTATGGCCGTAAAATCAATTTCAAGAACACCATCATTATCATGACGAGTAATGCGGGTGCCCGCGAAGTGCGCCACAGTTCGGGCATGGGATTCACCAAGATGGGCGAGACCGACGACTACGAACGTATGGAAACTGCCATCCGTGAAGAAGTCAAGCGCGTGTTCTCTCCGGAATTCTTGAACCGAGTCGACGAACAGATCGTGTTCCGTCCGCTGACCAAGAAGGACCTTTCCTCTGTCGTAGACATCCAGCTGACCTTCTTGCAGAAGAACTTGTCCGAACGCGGAATCCTTTTGGAAGTTTCCGAAGCCGCCAAGGAATTCATCGTTTCGCACAACTACGATTCTGCGCTGGGCGCTCGTCCGATTCGCCGTTCCATCCAGAACCTAGTCGAAGACGAAATTGCCGAAGGCTTGCTGCTTGGAATCTACAAGGACTTTACGACAATTTCGATCGATGTCGAAAACAACAAGCTCAAGTTCACGTCAGAGGCTCTTCCAAGTTAAATTGATTTTAACTATATTTGACCCCGAATTTCAACACTAAACCCAAGAGGTTATACAATGGCTAAAATTCCTGCAGTTCTTATCTTTGGCGCACCGGGTTCCGGCAAGGGTACCGTCGGCGCAAAGCTCGCTGCTACCACGTCCCTCAAGCACATTTCCACGGGTGACATCTTCCGTGGCATTGCTCCTTCCAGTGAATCCGGCAAGCTTCTCGCTTCTTATTCCAGCAAGGGCCTCCTGGTTCCGGACGAAGCCACTGTCGAAATTTTCGGCCGCTTCATCGAAGGCCTCATCAATACGAACAAGGTAAATCCGGATAAGGATACCCTCCTCCTCGACGGTATTCCTCGCACGGTTGCCCAGGTCAAGCTCATCGAATCCGTGGTCGACGTGAAGCACATCTTCGTGCTCGACATCAAGGACGAAAAGACCATCGTGGCACGCCTCCTGAACCGCGCCAAGATCGAAGGCCGTAAGGATGACGCCGACGAAGCCGTGATCAAGAACCGCCTCAAGGTGTACAAGGAATCCACCGCCAAGGTGCTTGGCAAGTACAGCAAGTCCATCATCAGCCGCATCAACGGCGACAACACTCCGGACGAAGTGTTCTGCGACACTCTCGCTGCCTACGTGAAGTTCTGCAAGGCCTCCGCAAAGAAGCCCGCAGCCAAGAAGAAGGCTCCGGCTAAGAAAGCCAAGTAAGGCGAGCGTCGCGACGGCAAGCTTGCTTGCCGGCATGACCGAGCCGATTGGCTTGCGCTACGAAGTAGCGCAACGCTTCCAAAAAGAAGTAATTGGACTCAAGCCCCAAAGCTTAAAGAGACCGTGGAAAATCCGCGGTCTTTTTTTGTTCTAAATCGGTAAACGCTTTTTCTTGCTCATTGACGATTTTCTATTTTTGTAATTGAAGAACAAGAAAGGATGAAAATGGAACCGAATAATCAGTATAATTCTACAGGCTCTACTTCTTCTGCAAAGCACAAGGACGAAGACGAAATCGATATCCTCGAAGTCTTGAGCTTGCTCTTGAAGCATAAGCTGTTTTTGGCTTGTTGTATCGTTCTCGGCTGTGTGGCAGGTTTCCTGGCTTCGAACTGGATGCGCCCGCAGTATACGAGCGATGCCCTTTTGCAGATTGATGTGAAGGGTAACAAGGCGGGTAAGGCCATGGGCGAAATGGGTGCCCTTTTGGATGTCGCTTCTCCTGCCGAAGCCGAAATCGAGCTTTTGAAGAGCCGTATGGTTCTGACCTATGTTGTTGAACAGGAACGTCTTTGCTTTAATGCCTACCCGAAGGGCGCCATCGACCGCTTGCTCCATCAGGAAGGCCGCATGGACCTTGAAGACCTTTATATTCCTGAAATTGCCCGTATCGAAAAGTGGACTGCCGAAGTGGTTGGCGAAAACGAATTTGCCGTTTATACCCCCGAAGGCGTAAAGCTTTTGCAGGGCAAGGTGGGCGAGGCTCTTGCCGCTCCCTATGGTGGCGATACTCTTAGAATCAATGTCAAGCACCTGCTTGCAAGGCCCGGTCAGCTCTTTGTGCTTGCCCAGTCCGAACCGCTGGATGCAGTCCGAGGCCTGGTCAAAAAGCTCGATGTTGGCGAAAAGGGTAAGCAGACGGGTATCATCGGTGTGTCTTACACGGACCGCTATGCAGACAAGGCTGCTTCTGTCTTGAATACGATTGCAAATATCTACCTGCGCCAGAATGTGGAAATGCGTAGTGCCGAAGCTGAAAAGACTTTGGAATTCCTAGAAGAACAGCTTCCGGGCGTGAAGGCCAAGCTTGATACGGCCGAAAAGAAATTGGCGGATTACCGTTTGAAGATCGGCTCCGTGGATATGACGGGTGAAACCAGGGTCCACTTGGAAAAGGTTTCCGAACTGGAAAAGCAGGTTCTGGAATTGGAACAGCAGCGCCAGGAAGCGACTCGTTTGTTCAAGGAAGAACACCCGGCTGTCCAGACGATTATGCAACAGCAAAGCCGTTTGCGTTCGGAACTTTCCCGTTTGAAGAAGTCTGCCGAAAACATGCCGCGTACCCAGCAGGACGTGATGAGCTTGCAGGAAGAAGTGGCTGTGAACAACGCCCAGTATACGGCTATGCTTAACAATATCCAGCAGCTTCGCGTGGTGCGTGCCGGTGAAGTCGGTAACGTCCGTATTGTGGACTACGCCCAGATTGAACGCAGACCCTCTAAGCCGAACAAGAAGATGATCTTCCTCGCTTGCGTGGGTGGTGCATTCTTGCTGGGTGCCTTGCTGATTTACCTGTTGCAGATGACCAAGCGCGGAGTCCGCAGTTCTCTTGAAATCGAACGCGAAACGGGCATTAGCGTTTACGCCAAAATTCCGAAGGCTGAAAATGCAATTCTTTCGAAGCGTAACAAGGGTAAGAATACCAAGCCCCTTGTGGAAGACGATCCTGATTCGCCCTCCAGCGAAGCGCTCCGTTCCCTGTATACGGCTATTGAATTTGCAACGTCTGACATGCGCGTGATGATGGTGACCGGTATGGTGCCTGGCGTGGGTAAGTCCTTTGTTTCCAAGAACGTTTCTGCACTCTTTGCGGGTTCTGGCAAAAAGACCTTGCTCATCGATGCCGACATGCGCCGCGGTGTGGTGTATAGTCATCACAAGCAGGGCCTTGGCGATGTGCTTTCGGGCCATTGCTCCTTGGATAGCGCGGTTGCCGATTCCATTACCAAGAACCTTTATGTGCTTGGTGCCGGCAAGACCGATGTGTCGCCGAGCGAACTCTTGCGCGGTGATAATTTCAAGAATCTTTTGGATGAAGCAAAGGCCAAGTTTGACATTGTGATTGTGGATACGCCGCCTCTGGAACTGGTGACGGATTCCGAACTGATTTACCCGATTGTTGATTTCGCCCTGTTCGTGCTCCACTACGGCAAGCATACGATGGACCAGATCAAGGAATCCATGATGAAGCTTGACCGCTGCTGCGAAGGCAAGCCGCGCGCATTTGTAATGAACCATTGCGAATCCGACGGCCATGGCTACGGCTACGGTGGATACGGCTATTACGGCAAGTACAGCTATTACGGCAAAGACAAAAAGAAAAAGTAATTAGAGCTCATGAAAGTTTTTCTCTACGACACGACCCTACGCGATGGTAACCAGGATCGCAGAATCAGTTTGTCTTTAGCGGACAAGTTACAGATTGCACGCCTTTTGGACCATTTCGGTTTTGACTATATCGAAGGTGGTTGGCCCAATCCGAGTAACCCGACCGACGAAGAATTCTTCCAGAAGATTAAGGAAGTCAAGCTGAAGCATGCAAAGATTGCTGCGTTCGGTTCTACGCGCCGTCCCGGAACGATTCCCGAAAAGGATCCTCTGCTGCAGGCTCTCGTAAAGTCGGGTGCCCCGGTCAAGACCATTTTTGGCAAGAGCTGGGACCTGCATGTGACAGATGTGATTCGCACGACGCTCGAAGAAAACCTCGACATGATCGAGTCTTCTGTCGCATACCTCAAGGAAAACTCCGAAGAAGTCATTTACGATGCAGAACACTTCTTCGATGGCTACAAGGCTAACCCCGAGTATGCCATGGAAACCTTGCGCGCCGCAGAAAAGGGCCACGCCGACTATATCGTGCTTTGCGATACCAATGGCGGAACCATGCCGTGGGAACTCGAAGAAATTGTCAAGGATGTCAAGAAGCGTGTCTCGACTCCGATTGGAATCCATGTCCACGACGATTCGGGCCTGGGCGTGTGCAACAGCATTTATGCCGTCAAGAACGGTGCGACCATGGTGCAGGGCGTGGTGAACGGCTTTGGTGAACGTTGCGGTAACGCAAACCTTACGACTATCGCTGCCGATCTCCATTTCAAAATGGGCGCCAAGTTCTTTGCCGCGAAAAAGATTGCAAGACTCCGCCAGCTGAGCGGAAACATTGACCAGATTGTGAACCTGCCGAGTGACCCGCATGCTCCGTATGTGGGCGATGCCGCCTTTGCTCACAAGGGCGGTGCCCATATCGATGGCGTGATGAAGGTGTCTCGCAGCTTTGAACACATCGACCCGCATGCTGTCGGTAATGACCGCGTATTTGTCACGAGCGACCAGGCGGGCGGTTCTCTGGTAGTCGAAAAACTCAAGGCTATCAAGCCGGGTATCGACAAGAAGGATCCTGTGGTGGGCAAGCTCCTGACGCTCATCAAGGAACGCGAAAATGCCGGCTGGCATTTCGACAGCGCCGAAGCAAGTTTCAAGATGCTCGTTTACCGTCATTTGGGCATGGTCCAGGAACCGTTCAAGGTCTTGGGCTACCGCGTCATCGAAGACAAGACGACCCAGGGTGTGTCTGTTTCTCAGGCCACCGTGAAACTCCAGATTGGTGACAAGATCAGCCACCAGGTGAGCGAAGGTGACGGCCCGGTGAACGCTTTGGATGCCGCTCTCCGTAAGGCGCTCTTGCCCTTCTTCCCGAATATGGCGAAGGTCAAGCTGGACGACTATAAGGTGCGCGTGCTGGGATCCAAGGTGGCCTCCGATGCAACCGTTCGCGTGTGGACGACCTTCGGCGACGAAAAGGGCTACTGGAATGTGGTCGGCGTCTCGAGCAACATTATCGAAGCGTCCTGGATGGCATTCGTTGACGGCTTGACCTACAAGATTCTTGTCGATGAAAAGGTGATTGAAGGTGCTTACAAGCATCTGGACGTAAAGCCTGTTGCGCCTGTAGCCAAAGAAGAACCCGCTCCGACGAAAACGAAAAAATTGACTGCCCGCAAGGTTCGCAATCTTGCCGGTGTTTCAAGGAAGAAATAATCCATGCAAATCGTAAAAGTTACTCCGAAGTCTGCTGAAATCGAACGCATTTGTGGGCGCGAAGTTGCCCCGTCTAAAGAAATTCATGACAAGGTCATGAACATTCTTGCCGATATCAAGAAGGGCGGCATTGCCAAGGCGACTGAATACGCCCAGAAGTTTGACGGCCTCAAGGGCAAGAACATCCGCGTGCCGGCTTCCTCTATTGCCAAGTCTGCAGCCAAGTGCCCGAAGGAACTCCAGAAGGCCCTGAAGCAGGCTATCAAGAACGTGCGCGATTTCCACCAGAACCAGATGGAAGAATCCTGGCTCATGGAAGGCAAGGACGGCGTGGTTCTCGGTCAGCGCATTCGCCCGATGAAGCGCGTGGGCCTTTACGTGCCGGGTGGTGCAGGCATTTACCCGAGCACCGTGATTATGAATGCGGTTCCGGCTCTCGTTGCCGGCGTGCAGGACATTGTGGTGGTGACCCCGATCAAGGGTGAAATCAACCGCGCTGTGGCCTTCGTGCTTCAGGAACTCGGCATTGACGAAGTCTACCACATCGGTGGCGCCCAGGCTATCGGCCTGCTCGCTTACGGTGCGAAGGATGCCAAGGGCAAGACCATCGTGGAACGCGTCGACAAGATTGTGGGCCCGGGTAACGTGTTTGCCGCTATCGCCAAGAAAGAAGTCTTCGGTGTCGTGGATATCGACATGGTGGCAGGCCCTTCCGAAGTGCTCGTGATGGCCGACAACACTTGCGATCCGGACTTTGTGGCTGCTGACCTTTTGAGCCAGGCTGAACATGGTTCCGGCTTTGAAGCTGCAATCTGCATTACCGACAACATGGAAACCGCCCAGATGATTAGCGCCTGCGTGGATGTCCAGGTCGAAAATTCCCCGAAGCGTGAACTTCTCGAAAAGGTGCTCGGCAACTTCGGTCGAATCCTTTTGGTGAAGGACTGGTTCGACGGCGTGGAAATCGCGAACCGCATTGCTCCTGAACACTTGGAAGTGATGACTGCCGAAGCCGAATCCATGGCTGCCCAGATCGAAAATGCGGGTGCCGTGTTTATCGGTCCGTGGTCCAGCGAACCGGTGGGTGACTACTTTGCCGGCCCGAACCACGTGCTGCCTACCAATGGCACGGGCCGCTTCTTCAGCCCGCTCGGCGTGTACGATTTCTTGAAGCGTATGAGCATCATCCGCTACAGCGAAAAAGCCATCAAGAAGAATGCGAAGGCGATTGCCGCCGTCGCTACCGAAGAAGGCTTTATCCATCACGCGGCTGCCGTGCTGAAGCGCCTGTAATCGCAGTTACATTTAATACGAAAGACTCCTTGCTTGAGGAGTCTTTTTTTTGCAAGCTTGTTCGGCGAGCCTTGTTAAAACAGAAACATGGAGTCTTCGCCCAAGTTGAGGCATACGCGGTTACGCCCCGATTCTTTGGCGTGGTACAAGGCGTCATCGGCGCGCTTGATGATGGTTTCGACGGTGTCCCCTTGCTGCCTTTCGGTAAAGCCTACGCTGACGGTGACCGAGATGACTTCGCCCGAAGAGAGGGCGATTTGCATTTTCTCAACGCTGGAACGCAGGCGTTCTGCGATGATCTTGGCGTTTTCGCTAGTGGTATTCGGCAGGAATACGGTGAATTCTTCGCCGCCGTAACGAACGGGCATGTCCGAGGGCCTTAGGCAATTCGTGATGCACTTGGCGACGGCAATGAGCACCTGGTCGCCGGCGATATGCCCGTAGGAATCGTTGATATTCTTGAAGTGGTCGATGTCGAGCATGAACGCCGAAAGGTGGAAATCGCCTTCGTTACTGCGCTTGAGTTCACGGGTATACATGTCTTCGAGCCATCGACGGTTGTGGAGTCCGGTCAGGGAATCCGCTTTCGCGTTTTCTTCGATACAGCGAATGTGGTATTCTTCTTCGCAGACGACTTTGTTGTTGTTGCGCAGTCTATTGCTGAGCAACTGCAAAAAGTTGAGGCACAAATCGTGGGAGGCGTTAAGCATGGCGAGCGCCGTGCCTGCATCAATCACGAGAAGCGAACTCTTCTCTTTGGCGAAAACTTGAGCGCTGGGCTTGACATTGTCGAAGATGGACATTTCGCCGGCGCAGTGGCCGGGGAGAATCGTGTCGGAAAAAGAACCGCCCTTGGATTCCAGGACAACCTGAAGCAAGCCATCCAGCAAAATCAGCAATCTGCGTTTGGGCTGATTCGGGTCGATGAGTAATGTTCCCGGTTCTACGGTAATGGTTTCGCACCCGAGAAGATAACCGGCGAGGCTTTCAAAAGCAACATTCTTGAAAATGTCCAATTTCTGAAATTGGGCTCTTGAAATAGGGAGTGTCTCCAGTTCGTCCATCTTCATACCATAATTATATACTAAAACCATTAAAAACGCTCCCGAATTATTCTACTTTTCGTGTAAATCAGTTTCAAGGGTGAAAAATATGGCAAAAATGATACTTAAATCCGTACTATTTCAAGGTAAAAAACAGGATATCTTGATTTCGGGGAAGAAATTCTCGAAGGTCGGGCGTACTCTTTCTGCCCGCGATTACGAAAATGCCGAAATTGTCAAGTGCGATGGTTTAGCCATTGTGCCGCCCTTTTATAATGGTCATACCCATGCCGCCATGACGCTTTTGCGCGGTTATGCCGACGACATGCCTCTCCAGAAATGGCTTACGGAATACATTTGGCCCTTCGAGGCGAAGCTCACGGCCAAGGATATCGAAATCGGGTCTCGCCTCGCCGTGCTTGAAATGATCAAGTCCGGAACGGTTTTTTTCTCGGACATGTATTGGCGTCGAGAAGTCACCATGAAGGTGGTGAAGGAAATGGGAATCCGCGCGGCGATCGGCGTGACGATTGCCGAGAACCTGGATACCCCTGAACATATCGAAGAAAACTTCAAGTTCCTGCAGGATCACCGTTTTGAATCGGACCGCGTGAAGCTTGCCGTGATGCCGCACTCCATTTATACCGTTGGCGAAAAGATTTTCAAGCGTTGCGCCAAGGTGGCTCGCGAAGAGAACTATATCTTGCATACCCATTTGTCCGAAACGCTCAAGGAAGTCAAGGACTGCCAAAAACAATATGGCTGTACTCCCGTAGAATTGCTCGACAAGTGGGGGATCCTCGGCGATAACTTTGTGGGCGCGCACTGCGTTCATTTGAACGAATACGAAATGTCGCTGATGGCCGAATCGGAATCTGCGGCGATCCTGAATCCGTGTTCGAACTTGAAACTCGGCAGTGGCATTCCGAAGGTGAACGCGCTTATGGATAGCGGCGTGCTTGTGGGCCTTGGTACCGATGGCGCATCGTCGAACAACAACCTCGACATGCACGAAGAAATGAAGTTGGTTTCGCTTCTCGCAAAGGTGGAACCGAAAACTGGCAAGGCGGAATCGCTGCCGGCGATAGAGGCGCTAGAAATGGCGACTTGGAATACGGCGCTTGCCTATGGAATCCCGGCGGGCCTGATTGCCGATGATTTCTTGGCGGATGCCTTGTTGCTAGACTTGAAGAATGAACGCCTTGTGCCCAATTACAACTTGGTGAGTAACTGGGTGTATGCGGGCGATTCTAGTGCCATCCATTCTGTGATTTGTAACGGCAAGTTTGTGATGCGCAATCATCACGTCGACGGCGAAGACGATATTATTAAAGAAGCGCGCAAGTACGCAACAAAATAAGACGGCTATTTAGCGGCTTCTTTTGCTTCTTTAGCGGTGCTCTTGAGCGAGTCGACGGCGTCCTTGACCGATTCCTTGGCGACTTCGGCTGCCTTGTCGGCGGCTTCCTTGGCAGATTCCTTGACCACTTCAGTTGCCTTGTCCGCTGCTTCCTTGGCCGCTTCGGATGCCTTTTCGGCTGCCTTGTCCGTAATGGACTTGGTGATTTCGTTGGCCTTCTTTTCGGCAACGTCGAGCAAGTTCACCGGCTTCGAAGAGTAACCCATCAGTTCCAGGGTTGCCTTATAGGCGTCGTAAGCGAAAGCGTTATCGCGGGTTTCCGGAATAATTCCGCCGAAGGGGAACAGGTGCAGAATCGTCAGCAATACAAAGCAAATGAGCAATGCCTTGATGACGCCAAAAATTCCTCCGAGAATTCGGTCGGCCTTGCCCACGGTCGTGTTCTCGGTAATGTGCTGGAGGAATCGCCCCACAAAAAGGAACAGCAGGAACGGAACCAAGAAACCAATGCACATGCAAACCAGCTTTGTCGAAAAAGCGCTGGCCTGCAAGGTGCTTGAAATAAAGTCAGAAAGCAAGTCGCATGCAAAATAGGCGCCCACAATGCCTGCGGCCCAGGCGATCAGTCGGAATATCCCGCGGAAAAATCCGTACCATAATCCGAGCAACATTAAAAAGAGAATGATGATGAGACAGACGATGTCTATTGCGTTCATGGAATTTGTTTTCTAAAAAAGTTCACTAAATAAATCGTGTGATGATAAAACAAATTAAAAAGCCAATAATAGCGCCGATGCCTAGTCCCTTGAAAAAGTGGAACTTGATGTGCGTCGGATAAATCGGGGGTTCGGTGTAAAGCGTTTCGTCGATAGAGTCGGTTTTCTGCTTGATAGAATCCTTGATGGCGTAAATCCACATGGCCGTATACGGAACCATGTCGCGCGGATAATTGCGCATGACAAGCGAAACCTGCTCGGCGGCATCGAATGCGGTGAGCGGACGCTTGCGCGGATCCTTGTTCAGCATCTTGGCAATCAACTTCTTTAAGCGGCGGGGGAGTTCCTTGTCGAAAGCCTTTTCAGTGACGCGGAGCTTCTGGATTCTCTGGAGCGTGTCGCTGAAGTTCGTGCCGCGGAAAATGTTTTGGCCCATGAGCATTTCGCTGGCGATAATGCCTACGGCAAACAGGTCGGAGGCCGGAGTGGCTTCTTCGCCGACAGTCTGTTCGGGGCTCATGTAGGTGACTGTGCCGAGAATGGCTCCTGTCTGCGTGAGGCGTTCGGCGTCTTCGCCCTTGTTGAACTTGAGCGGAGATTCGGTGTGCGCAATGCCGAAGTCAAGCAAATGGATTCGCCCGTCGTTATCGACCATGATGTTGGCGGGCTTGATGTCGCGATGGACGATTCCCTTGCGGTGTGCTTCGCCCAAGGCGCATAGGATTTCGTGCAAGATGTTCAGAACCACCCACAGAGGCGGCTGCTTTACTTTGTCAAGAATCTGGCGCAGCGTGAGCCCGTGTACGAATTCCATGGACAGCGAAAGCTTGCCGTCTTTTTCTTTCCAAAGGGCGTAGGGCTTGGTAATGGCGGGGTGGTTCAAGTGCGCAAGAATGTTGCCTTCTTGCATAAAGCGGCGGACATTCACATCGTTGTCTTCGATGTCCTGCTGCATTTGCTTGACCACGACCATGCGGTCGAGCGACTTGTCATGGCAAAGCCACAGCTGGCCCATGGCGCCGGAACCTAATTCCTGCGTCGGTGTGTATCCACCAATCTTCGAAGGCTTTTTTGTTTCGCTTGACACTTCCAACTTCCTAAATACACCAACCACAATTTATTTATTTTTTGCAGTCCAAGTAAATCGTGTGATGCTTTGTCTTCGGGTCAAGATTCGGATAATCCAGAATGTAATGGAGTCCGCGAGATTCCTTGCGGTGCAGTGCTGCAATCAGAATCATCTTCGACACCTGCAGTGCATTCAGGAATTCAAGGTAGTACAGGTTTTCGGTTTCCTTGTTCTTGATGGCGGCATCGACATCCTTTTCAAGTTCTTCGACAACCTTGAGACCCTGATTCAAGCCGGCAATCGTGCGCACGATGCCGCAATGCGTCCACATCATGTCTTGCAGAATTTTCTTGCGCTTGCGCCAGTAGGCAGACTTGGTGAACGAAACTTTTTCTTTCTTGTTCGACTTGCTTGTGGTGATCTTTTCTTTCAGGAGACCGCTTTCGCTAATGTTGTCGACGGCGCGAATCGCGAAGACGACGCTTTCCAGAAGCGAGTTCGAAGCCAGACGGTTTGCGCCGTGGACGCCGGTAGCGGCGACTTCGCCGCAGGCGTACAGACCCTTAATCTCGGTGCGGGACCATGTGTCGACCAGTACGCCACCGCACATGTAATGTGCGGCCGGCACCACCGGAATCCATTGCTTGGTGATGTCGATGCCTGCTTCCATGCACTTGGCGTAGATGTTCGGGAAATGGCTCTTGATGTCTTTGGGCGTGCGGCCCGAAAGATCGATAAACATGTTGGGCTTGCCCAAGCGCTGCATTTCGCTGTGAATGGCGCGGGCCACGATGTCGCGCGGTGCAAGGGAGTGCAACGGATGCACCTGGTTCATGAATTCTTCGCCCTTGTCGTTCTTCAAGATTCCGCCAAAGCCGCGCACGGCTTCCGAAATCAGGAACGGCTTCTTGAGGTTCGGGGCGTAAAGGCTCGTGGGGTGGAACTGCATGAATTCAATATCTTGCAAGGCTGCGCCTGCGCGGGCTGCAATGGCCATGCCGTCGCCGCAGCTATCGGGCGGGCAAACGGTGTACTGCCAGATTCGACCGGCACCGCCAGTAGAAAGGATAGAAGCCTTTGCGTAAAGGTTTTCAACAAGGCCTGTCTTCTGGTGAATGATCTTGGCGCCGATGCAACGCTTGTTCTTGCCTTCGCCCTTGCAGATCAAGTCCTTGATGTAGCAGTTTTCGATGTAGTGAATGTTTTCGTGTTTGTGGAGTTCCGCAAGCAATGCGCGCATGATTTCTTTACCCGTAAGGTCTGCGGCATGCAAAATGCGGTGGTGGCTGTGGCCGCCTTCCAAGTGCAAGTCGAACTGGGTCTTGTCGGCGGGCGAGGGCGTGAACTGCACGCCCCACTTGACCAGCTGGCGAATGGTGTTCGGGCCGCTCTTGGTCAGGATGTTCACGGGTTCCTTTTTGCAAAGACCTGCGCCGGCTTCCAACGTGTCGTCGATATGGAACTTGAATTTGTCTGTTTTTTCGGTAACGGTGGCAATGCCGCCTTGAGCGTAGTTCGATGAGCCGTCCGGTTTTGCTCCTTTAGTGAGGATAACAACCGAAAAGCCTTTTTCTGCTGCATGGAGTGCTGCACTCAAACCAGAAATTCCTGCTCCCAGAACCAAAATGTCGTACATGACCGAACTCCGTTGACTAAACTTTGTTTTTTTCGGTATATATAGATAGAAAAAAACGGCTATTTCGGCATTATTTGAATGCAAAATAAAAGTAATAGATTTTTTTTGCTACATTTTGCCCGACAAAAATTTCTATGGAGTCTACTCTATGTTAACGTGGATTAATGAAAAAGCCAAGTGGATTATCGTTATCTTTGCCGCGGGTATCGTGGTGGGCCTTTTGGCCATGGACCGCGTCCCGAACCAAGGACACAGCTATCCGGTCGGCGTTGTAAACGACAAGAAGATTACTTATGCCGAGTTCGACTCCCGTATCAAGAACATCGTGCAGAACCAGTACCAGGGTCAGCACCTCGAAGACGAACAGTACAACCAGCTGCGTAGCGAAGTCTTCCGTAGCTTTGTTCGCCAGATTCTCTTGAACGAACAGTTCGAAAAGGCTGAACTGAGCGCCTCGGTTGCCGAACTCGAATCTGAATTCAGCCGCAATCCGGATGCCGTGCGTGCCCGCTTGGTGCAAGAAGCCCAGCGCCGCCTGTACATGATCCAGCAGCAGGCTACCAGTCAGGAAGACCTGATGCAGCGTAGCAATGCCTACATTGCAAGCCTCCCGAAGTTCCTTACCGATTCTACCTTCAACAAGGATGAATACGACGCTTGGCTCAAGACTCCCGAAGCTTTCCGCTGGGGCGTGATGCTTCAGCTCGAAGATGACCTGAAGACGAACACCATTCCGGTGCGCCAACTGCAGGCGCTGGTCGGCGCTTCTGTTCACCCGACGTCTCTCGAAGCTAACTGGAGTGCTAACCGCCGCATGACCGACTACGAACTGCAGGTGGCGGTTGCAACTGGTGCAGACTTCAAGGTTGACGAAAATGCCGTGGATAGCGTGATGGTCGCTGGCTACTTCAATGCCCATCGCGACAGCTTCTTCGTGAAGAAGGACATGGCCCAGTTTGAATTTGCATACCTCCCGGTCGAAGCTACTGCCGGTGATGACGCCCGCATTCGCGAATACGCCATGACCCTTTACTACCAGCTGACCGATTCCTCTTCGACCACCACGTTCGAAGACATGGCCCGTATTTCTTCTGAAGATGCTTCCACTGCTGAAAAGGGTGGTGTCTTGAGCGACGACTATGTGGGTCGCGGTGTCTACGTGAAGGAATTCGAAGATGTCGCTTTCGGTCTCGATTCCGGTGCCGTTTCCGAACCGGTTCGTACCCGCTTTGGCTACCACATCATCAAGAGCCTCGGCAAGTCCAAGGACTCTACCGGTGCTGATCTCGTGAAGGTGGCTCACATCCTCCTCGTCGTGAACGCTTCTTCCGAAACCATCGATAGCCTCGAAGGCATCCTCACCAAGGTCAAGGCTTCTGTCGACGCCGGCAAGACCTTCGCCGATGCCGCTAAGGAACAGAACCTCGACGTTCATACTTCTAACTGGATTTCTCGTGGCGACAATATCGAAGGTGTCGGCTACCTGAAGGGTCTCGCCGCTTACGCCTGGCCGAACGAAAACCTCCCGGACGAAGCCAGCAAGGTTTCTCCGATCCTGAAGAACAACAAGTGGGTTGTCGTTGCCGAAAAGGTCAAGGATCTCAAGGCCGGCGAACGTAGCCTCGATCTGTACTTCAACAACATCAAGAGCACATTGCTCCGCAACAAGGCCGCTGCCGCTGCTGAAGCTTACCTCGCTTCTGTTGCCGACAAGGTGAAGGCTTGGGCTCCGGCTGATAGCGCTGCTGATTCTGCCGCTGTTGCAGCCAACAAGATTGAAAAGGTGAATGTGGAAAAGGCAACCGCCTCTGTCGACGGCTATGTGCCGGGCTTCGGCTATGGCAGCAACCGTATCTCCAAGATTCTCGAAAATACCAAGGAAGGCGAATGGAGCTCTGCCGTCGCTACCGAAAACGGTGCCGTGATGGTCAAGGTCGTTTCCAAGAAGGTTCCTGAAGAAGCTGCCGTCAAGGAAGCCGTCAAGTCCGATATCGCCAATGCTTCCAGCTACGCCGCAATGACCTTGTTCAACGAATTTGTGAACAACCTCGAAAATTCGACCGCTGTAGAAAGCAATCTCGACCTCTACTACAGAGACTAGACAGAAAATTGGTGGTTTGCTATATTTGGCGTCGCCTTAAAAACGCGCTAAATAGGCAAATTTCGGTGCCATCGTCTAGTGGTCCAGGACACTGGCCTCTCACGCCGGTAACAAGGGTTCGAGTCCCTTTGGCACTATTAAAACGGATCCGTCGGGTCCGTTTTTCTGTTTTCGTGTAACTATCCACTATCAAAAAAAACATAAAATTTTTAGTTACACTGTTAAAATTTATTTATATATTAAGCCCATACGGATGGGTAAATGAGATTATTTGACGAAAAAGTGGTCTTAAGGTTCTTGCTGGTTATAGCAAGCGTTTTCTTTGCAGCATTCATTCCAGAAATTCTATCGGGTAAGGAGCGTCTCATTTGGGCGATCCCTTACATTCTTGCAGACTTTTTCTTGGTTGTAGTGGCTGTTTTGTATCGTTTTCCGATTATTGGCAACCGCAAGCGCATGCGCGAAGATGTCAATATCGCCCCTCCGACTGCCGATCCGACCCCCATCCGTGATTTCAAGAAAGACCTCATGGAACGTGACGAACTGTTCCAGATGATGGTCGATATCTCTGCCAGCGGATTCTGGACTTTTGACGTCATTACCGGAAAAGTCTACTGGTCTCGCCGTGCCATCAAGCTCTTGCAGGCCGAATCGAGTACCATGCTCGATTCCTTTGACTTGCTCAAGGAACGCATTGTCGAAAGTGACTGGCTCCAGTTCAAGAAGGCCTTGCAGGTCGCCCTCGAAAATGGCGAAAAGTTCAGCTTGACGGTCAATTTGCTGAAGGCAAAGTCCGGCGAAGGCAGCCTGATGCTTTCTGGCCACGTGCAGATGAACGATTCCGGGCATCCCATCCGTATTGTCGGTGCCTTGAACGAATATTCCGACAAGCAGGCCCAGGCCAAGCAGAATTACTACTACGCCTATCAAGATGCCCTGACCGGCGTTTATAACCGCAAGTTCTTCCTTGAAAAGCTCAAAGTCGATGTCGACATGGCTCTCAAGAGACCCGATTACCTGTTTGCGGTGGCCCTTTTGGACATCGACCGTTTTGGCGCAATCAATACATCTTATTCCATTAATGTAGGCGACAGCGTTTTGCGCGTGGTCGCCGACCGTATTAAGGCCCAGTGCCGCGTGGGTGACACGATTGCACGAATTGGTCCCGATGTGTTTGCTATTGTTTTGCACGATATCAAGTTTAATGACGACGATAACGATATCAAGGCTGTAGTCCGCAGAATCCACAATGCGGTCAAGCAGCCCATCCAACTGGAAGGTCGTGAACTTTATATTGGCGTTTCGATGGCGGTGGCCCTCAACCGCGAAGTGGACTGCGTCGAAGACATCATGGCGAACGTCACCTCCAGCCTTCGCGAAATGAAGAAGAGCGTGGCTCATGGCGGAATCCAGTTCTTTAGCGGTGGCATCCGTGAAAAGGCCATGAAGCTCTACAAGCTTGAATTCGATATCCGCAGGGCTCTCCAGGCTCGCGAATTCGTGCTGTTCTACCAGCCGATTGTCGATATCGCTAACGGAAACCGCGTGTCCGCCTTCGAGGCGCTTGTCCGTTGGAACCAGTCCGAAAACAGGTTTATTTCGCCGGCAGAATTTATCCCGATTGCCGAAGAGACTGGCCTCATTATCCCGATGGGTGCCCAGATTCTGAGAATGGCGTGCTTGCAGGCTAAAGCTTGGGTTGACCAGGGATTTACCGATATCCAGGTGGCCGTGAACTTCTCGGCAAAGCAGTTTGCGCTCGACAACATGATCGACGACATCAAGCAGGTGTTGCTCGAAACGCATTTGAACCCCAAGAACCTGAAGCTCGAAATTACCGAATACACAGCCGTTTGCGAAGCCGAAAAGACGGTGAAGATCATGAAGGCTCTTTCGGGAATGGGTATCCAGATTTCGATTGACGACTTCGGTACGGGTTACAGCAGCCTTTCTTACCTCAAACAGTTCCCGATTCATACGCTCAAGATGGACAAGTCCTTCATTGACCACGTGACCGACGACGAAGAAGATGCCTCTTTTGCCCGCATGGTGATTGGCATTGCCAAGTCCCTGAATCTGGACCTGATTGCAGAAGGCGTCGAAAGCGAAGAACAGCTCGACTTCTTGAAGTCCGAAGGCTGCAAGCTGATTCAGGGCTTCTATTTCAGCAAACCGCTATCTGCCGACAAGGCTTACGAATACCTGCAGCAGCATTATCTGCCAGCATCGTCTGCCACTGCAGAAAAGGCCGCGATGGATATCCCTGTAATCGAAAGAGGTTACGTTGGGGAAAGCTATATCCCGTAACAGCGACGCGTATTTTCACGACAGTCCCTGTAGAGTTGTTCTACAGGGATTTCTTTTACTTGGGCGAGAGCCTGTGCAATGTAGGGAATATAGCCCGAATGGCAGGGCTTTCCGCGGTAAGGAATGGGGGCCATGTAAGGGGAGTCCGTTTCTAGGAGCATCTGGTCCATGGGCACGAGCGCCGCGGCGTCGCGCACGTTTTGTGCATTCTTGAACGTCACGATTCCCGTAAAGCCCACAAAAATGCTTGCTCCACGGTATTTCAAGTCCAGCAACTGGGCGCAGAATTTGGGCGAACCCGTAAAGCAGTGAACGTGAATCTTGCTTCCGCGTAGGTCGGCATTGCGGAGCACGGCGAGCGCATCGTCGTCGGCTTCTCGCAAGTGCAAAACCAGCGGCTTGCCCGATTTGAGTCCGAGTTCCAGGTGGCGCTCAAAAAGCTTGACCTGTTCGGCCTTGGTGTCTGAACCGTAGTGGTAATCGAGCCCGAATTCGCCACACGCCACACACTTGGGGTGCTTCAGGTATTCCAGCAGTTTTGCTTCGTCTTCGGCGGTTTCCGTCAAAACATATTCCGGATGAATCCCGTAAGCGGCGTAGACATTTGGATATTTTTCAGAGAGCTCCTGCGCGCGGGCAAAATCCGCCGGATCGCATGCCACATGAATATAGGCCTCGGGAGCTTGGATGTTTTGGTCCGGGTCGTGGGCGAGGCGTGAAAACAGATTGCCGACGGCTTCGCCGGCATGCTGTTCGTAGGAATCCAAATGACAATGCGTATCGATAAACATAATTACCAATGTGTGGTGTGGAATGTGTGATGAGTAATGGGAAAAATTTTCATTTCACATTACACAATTCACATTACACATCATCAATATTTAACTTCCACGATTTCGTATGTAATCAGGCCTTTGGGAGCTTGGACTTGCACTTGGTCGCCTTGTTTTTTGCCCATCAGGGCTTCGCCTACGGGCGATTTCATGCTGATTCGGCCTTGCAGCGGGTCGATTTCCTTTTCGCCCACGATAGAGTAGGTGCGTTCGCGCTTGGTCTTGATGTCTTTCATCTTGACTGTAGCGCCAAAGCGGATCGTGCCGTCGTCAGATGCCTGCGATTCGACCACCTGCGCGCCGTCCAGGATGCGGTCCAGTTCGCGGAGCCTGCGGTCGATTTCGCGCACGCGCATGCGGCCATAGGTATAGGCTGCGTTTTCACTGCGGTCACCCTCGGCTGCAGCCGCCTGCACCTGGTTAATCATCGCCGGGCGTTCCACGTATTTCAAGTGTTCCCATTCCGCCTTGAACTTTTCAAAGCCTTCTTTAGAAATCAAGTGTTTCATCGGCATAAATGTAAAAAAGTGATCTATTCTCCGATACTAAAGAAATCGGTTTTCCAGTAAAAGTTTGCAGCAGCATCAAAGCATCCTGCATAAAATATGACCGTTCCGGAATCGCTTTCAGACATCATGTCAAGATATTCGAATTGATATGATGTTTGGTCTACCCCTGTCTTGGATTTGGATTCTGTGCCGATACTTTTCCAAGCAGATTTCTCTTGATTGTATTGTTTTCTAATAAAGCAAGATAGGTCAGACCTGTTTTCCTCAATATCCCCAAGTTGGTTCAAGAATACGGTTGCGCTATCGTGTAGTTCAGAGAACTCAGGAACTTGTACATTCCATGTTTCGACCCCCATGATACTAGGTGCCGTTCTGTCGACGCGGACCGTTTTTGACCATGAGTGCGTTAAGACATTCTCTCTTTCGTCCTTCATTACGATAGAAAGTGAATATATCCCATCACGACGGATTTGTTCGTCTTCAGTTTCCTTGAATTCGAAATGTTCAACAGAATCCTTCATTGCCAATTGATACTCGAAAGTTCTTTTATAGTCTCGAATGGAATCGTTCAAAATGATTTGGAGGTCGACGATGGTGGATTCCTGGTCGAATAGCTTTTTGGAAATGTCAAAGGAGATGTTCAAGGTGTCGTTTTTGTTTAAAAGCAGTTCGTCGTCGCCTTGAATCTTCTGAAATTCAGGAATGTCATCGATGGTAGCAGAAATAAGGTCGATTTTTAGAGCGGAGACTGCCGGAGGTGCGTCGTCAATAAAAATTTCCTTATGTATAGTCGTTCCGTTAATTCCTTCAACAAAGGAATCTCCGTGAATCACGTCGCTCCATGGAGATTTGGTGGAATCTTTTTCGATTTTGCTTAAAAGGTTAGACAATTCCCTGTTTGGTGTAGCGTTGTCAAAACCTTGGATGTACAAATCAGCCGCTCCGCTCCATTCGGATTTGCCGGATTTAAAATTCACAAATTTCTCGGAAAAGACATTCCTTGTGTTGAATAGGACGAGGGTGTCTTTTGTCTCTTTATTTACCGCGAAGACCCGTAGGAATCTTGTGATCTTGGATGCCTGTTCGGTTTCTTTGGGCGCAATTTGGATAAAATGCAAACCGTTCTCTTGTGACACGACGGGCTTGTGGATTGTCAGCTCGTATTCAGGAGATACCCTGTCTAGGACGATGCTGTGGCTCGCAGAAGTGGAATCAAGAGGGGAGTCTTTACTCGGTTTTCCTTTTATGTACCATTGTATCTGATAATCACCGTCTTCGATTTTGTTCTTTTCGTAAAAGTCCGATGGCGCAGAAAATTTCCACCATCCATTTCCCATATCGGTAATTTCGCCCTTGACATTTTTCAAATTGAGCTTGTTGGCTTCAGGAGACCAGATGTCGAATGTCACTTCGCTTATTTCGCCTTCAGCAAAGTGATATTCAGAACAGATGCTGGATAATGTAGTATACAAATCTGGCCAGCGGTCATCAAAGTCTAATGAGAATTCGGATTGTCCTGCTGACGATTCAATCCCGTTGCTTGAAGAGCTTGCGGGGGATTCGTCTTTAGAGGATACAGAATTGTCGCTTGAACAGGCGACAAGAATAAATGCAGCCAAGAGTATTTTTTTCATAAGCTAATATCAAATATAGTTATTTGGTCACAAAGAATAGCTTCACGTCATTTTTCGCATAATTCTTTCGTTTTTCCATCTTTAATCTTTCGCCTAAAAAGCTATATTTGGCTCGCAATGATTCATTTTAAGTATAAGCGTATCGACAAGTCCGAGTCCAAGTACAAGAGACTGAGTCGTATTTATTACAACCGCATGTTTCCCAAGCGCCAGGATGCGCTCAAGGTGGCTTGGTCGGTTGCCGCGGGCGTTTTTATCGGTATTTGGCCCACGATCGGTGTCGCAATTATTTTGACTGTTGCCTTTTGTGCCTTGTTCAGGCTTCCGAAGGTGCCTGGGATTGTTTCTTCTTTCGTTGCTAACCCTCTTACCCAGTTCGGTTTCTTTTACCCCACGGGTTACGCTATCGGATGCAAAATTTTAAACCCCGAAAAGATCAATTTCGACTTCCTTTCGGAATTCGAAGGCCTTTCGTTCAAGAACTGCATTACGGTAATTTCACACCTGTGGCATGATGCGGCGGGGCATTTGGCGGCCTTTATGATAGGAATCACGATTGTGGCTGCCATTGGCGGTGCAATCTTCTTTTTCCTGGCCTATTTTATTGTAAATTATCGCAAGAAAAAGTGGCTGGATGCAAAGACAAGCTACATCCAGAGCTTGATTGCCGAAGACGAAGCTTTAATTAAAGCAGCACACAAAGGAAAACACCCTATGATGCACATTTACCCGTTCAAGGCGCTGCGCCCGGTGAATCCGGCCGAAGCCGAAACGATTTCTGCCCTCCCGTACGACGTGATGAATCGCGCCGAAGCCAAGCAAATGGCCGAAGGGCTCCCGCATTCCTACCTGCGCGTGACCCGTGCGGAACTGGAACTCCCTGATTCCGTGGATGCTTACGACCCGAAAGTCTATGCGCATGCTCGTGAAAACTTGGACAAGATGATTGCCGACGGCGTGATCGCTTACGACAAGAAGCCTTGCCTCTACGTTTACCGCCAGACCATGAACGGTCGCGAACAGTACGGTCTCGTTTGCTGCGTGCCCGCTGCCGACTACTTCAACGGCATTATCAAGAAGCACGAACTCACTCGCGCCGACAAGGAAGAAGACCGTTTGCGCCATGTGCTTGCCACCAACGCCAACACCGGTCCGGTGTTCCTGACCTACCGCGATCAGGGCCAGTTTGATGTGTTCGGTGCCGTGACCAAGCGTAAGCCCGTGTATGACTTTGTGAGCAAGGGTGACGGCTTTGGCCACACGGTTTGGATTATCGACGATGACGCCGAAATTGAAGCCATCCGCAAGTCTTTCGAAGCCGTTCCGGTAAGCTACATTGCCGACGGTCACCATCGCAGTGCAGCCGGTGCCCGCGCCGCAAGCTTCCGCGCTGAACAGAACCCGAACAACACCGGTGACGAAGAATACAACCGTTACCTCGCCATCCTTTTCCCGAGCACCCAGCTCAAGATCCTCGACTACAACCGCGTGCTCAAGGACCTGAACGGTCGTACTCCGGAACAGCTCATGGACGAAATGAAGAAGGTGTTCGACATTGCCGAACTTGACAAGATGCAGAGCCCGGCCAAGCAGAACCAGGTGAACTTCTACATGGGCGGCAAGTGGTACGCTTGCACGTTCAAGGCCGAATACCTCAAGAACCTCGGCCCGGTGGACAGCCTCGATGTGGCTCTCCTCCAGAAGCTCATCTTGAAGCCGCTCTTCGATATCGACGACCCGCGTACTTCCAAGCGCATCGACTTCGTCGGTGGCATTCGCGGTCTCGGCGAACTCGTGAAGCGCGTTGACAGCGGTGAATGCGCCTGCGCCTTCGCTATGTATCCGACGACTCTCGATCAGCTCATGAATATCGCCGACGCTGGCGAAATCATGCCGCCGAAGAGCACCTGGTTTGAACCGAAGCTCCGCGACGGTCTCCTGGTTCACTCGCTGGACTAATCGATCGGTAATAGAAATTCAAAAGGTCGCGATAATATCGCGACCTTTTTTGCTGTATCAATTGGGCATGAAAGTTTTTTGGAAACCACATGGATTAGAAATGCTTAACGGCATTTTTTAACAATATAATTGTCACACTGATTGGGAATCACTAACGTGATTCCTGTTAAAAACAAATTATTATATATAGATTTTACGTTAGTAAAATCGAATTCGTGTGACAATCTAAAAGAATTTACTTTGTGGAATCGCTCTTGTTTTCGACTTCTTCATTGTCAGAAGTATTCTCTTCTGAATCTTCTTCTGGAGTCAAGAGCGAGAGGACGTATTCGATTGACTTGTCGAGGAATTTCTTGGCCGGAACGATGATTCGGTTCTTGAAGCGGTCCGGCCATTCCAAGTAGCGCCCGATAAAGTCCTTGTGCGTAAAGTATCCGAGCTCGCGTGAATCGGGGCAGCTGGAGCCCTTGATGCATGTCATGTAATAGCAGTCTTCTTCGATGACAATCATGTTCAAGGGCTCATCCAAGTATTTTTCCGGTTCTTCTTTTGCAGGGGCAGGCTTTGCAGGTGCCGCGACGGCAGAATCCTTTTTCGTCGAATCTTTCTTTGTCGTGTCGGCCTTTGCAGTTGCGCTGGAATCGGCGTGTGCGACTTTCACGGAATCGGTCTTGACGGAATCACCCGCAATAGAGTCTGCAGAAGACGTGGGCGGGGGAGTGAGTTCGAGCTTGGCGGGCTTCAGGCGGAACAGTTCGCGCTTGATTTTAATGGGGGCGTTGCCCGGCTCGGCCTGACGAATCTGGAGCTCGATCAGGTAGCGGTCTTGCCACGGCAAATAGTCGACTTCCTTAAGGCTTACCTGGCGGTTTGCGATCTTGGTGGCTCCCACGCGGTCAATGTTGATTTCGCGGTCGCCCTGCCAGAGCGTCGACTTGATTGCAATCTTTTCGCCATGGGTATGCAGGTAGGCTAAAATGTAGTCTTGTTCGACCTCATTTAATTTATCAAAATAAAGCGTATCGCCGGCCTTGGGAACGTAAATCGTTTGGCTCTGGATAAAGGCGTCTTCGCCCTTCCACTTGTAATTGCGGTGCGGCGTACGCACGCGCCCTTTGTCTGTGATTTCAATGGAGTCGCCCGGCATGGCGAGCACCCTGCGTACCATGGTTTCGCCGCTTTTGAGCGAAAGCCAGACAATATCCTGTTCCTTGATTTTGGAAAGACATTGCGGTAGTTTGCACATCCAATGGATAGACTGTTCCTTGAACTTGGGCGTCATCGACGCATCCATAATCTTGACAGGCGCAATCGCATAAAGGCGTGCGACAAAGGCTGCTCCGCAAATGAATAACAAGAACAGGAACAAGAGAAAGATATGGCTTTGCGAATTCTTTCGCTGCAGCCTTTTCACCTTTCTCGAAAGCCTGGACATTGGAATTAGTCCCCGTTGTTGGTGGAGTTGTCGCTCAACGAAAGTACGGCGAGGAATGCCTTCTGCGGCACTTCCACAGAACCGATGCTCTTCATGCGCTTCTTACCTTCTTTCTGCTTTTCAAGGAGTTTGCGCTTACGGGTGATGTCACCGCCGTAGCACTTGGCAAGCACGTCCTTGCGCACGGCCTTCACGGTGGAACGACTAATGATCTTGCCGCCAATGGCACCCTGAATGGCCACGTCGAACTGCTGGCGCGGAATAAGGTCCTTAAGCTTCACGCAGATGGCGTTGGCGTAAGTGTGGGCCTTGTCCTTGTGGATAATCACCGAGAATGCATCCACCGGGTCGCCGTTCAAGAGGATATCCAGCTTCACGAGGTTGTTTCTGCGGTATTCGCTCGGGGCGTAGTCGAGGCCAGCGTAGCCGCGGCTCACAGACTTTAAACGGTCGTAGAAATCGAACATGATTTCGGCGAGGGGCAGGTTGTACTTGAGAATCACCTTTTCTTCGTCAAGGTATTCCATGGTCTCGAATTCGCCACGTTTTTCTTCGCAGAGCGTCATGAGTGCACCCACGAATTCCTTGGGCGTAAAGATCTGCGCCTTCACGTAGGGTTCTTCGATGTGGTCGTAACGGCTGGCATCGGGGAGCTTGGAGGGGCTTTCGATTTTCACCATCGTGCCGTCGCTCATGTACACGTGGTATTCCACGTTCGGCACCGTCGTGATGATGTCCACGTTGAATTCGCGGTCCAGACGTTCCTGCACGATTTCCATGTGCAAGAGTCCGAGGAACCCTGTGCGGAAACCGAAACCGAGCGCTTCGGAAGTTTCCGGTTCCCAGCTGATGGCCGAATCGTTCAGACGGAGCTTTTCCAAAGCTTCGCGCAAGTCCTTGTAGTCTTCCGGGTTGATGGGGTAGATACCGGAATAGATCATCGGCAGAATGTCTTTGTAACCCGGGAGCGGCTCAGTTGCCGGATTGGCGGAATCGGTCAAGGTGTCGCCGATTTTCACGTCGCTAATCGTCTTCACGTTGGCAAGCACGTAACCCACCATGCCTTCAGTCAGTTCTTCGCGCGGGTCGCGGCGCATGCTAAAGGTTCCGACTTCTGTCACCATGTATTCGGCGCCGGTCTTCATCATCTTGATCTTCATGCCGGCCTTGATGGTGCCTTCGACAATTCGGATGTAGTTGATCACGCCGCGGTAAGAATCGTACACGGAGTCAAAAATCAAAGCCTTGAGCGGATTGCCCGTATCGCCCTTGGGGGCCGGGATTTCGTCGACGATCTTGTCGAGAACCTGGTCCACGTTCAGGCCGGTCTTTGCAGAAATGCGCGGAATGCTGTCGGGGTCGTAACCGAGCAAGTCGCCTACGAGCTGTGCCACATGGTCGGGCTGTGCACCCGGAAGGTCCACCTTGTTGAGCACCGGAATGATTTCCAGGTCGTTTTCGAGAGCGAGGTAGAGGTTACTGAGCGTCTGGGCTTCGATACCCTGGCTTGCGTCCACCACCAGAATGGCGCCTTCGCAAGCGGCCAGGGAACGGCTGACTTCGTAGGTAAAGTCCACGTGCCCTGGAGTGTCGATCATGTTCAGAATGTATTCCTTGCCGTCCTTCTCGTACACCATGCGAATGGCGTGGGCCTTGATGGTAATGCCGCGTTCGCGTTCAAGGTCCATGTCGTCCAAGAGCTGGTTCGTCATTTCGTTCTTCGAAACGGTCTTGGTCAGTTCAATCATTCGGTCGGCAAGAGTCGATTTACCGTGGTCGATATGGGCGATAATGCTGAAATTTCTAATGTTGTCGTTTTGCGGCATAATTACGATAAGATTATCTGGTGAAATTACCGGGTGAATCCTGCTATTTTTCGGGCTAAATATAGAAAATGCGCAATGGACTTTGACAAAAAAAGCTATATTAACAATATAAATCAAAGATGTGCACCATCAGTCATGGTTGATATGAAAAGACCTCTCGTTTTTGTTGCCCTTGTGACAGCCCTCGTACTTGGCTTTTTCAGTTTTGGATTCGCTCAGGGAAAGGTGTTCAACAAGGACTATTCCGCTATTAAGGCAATCGATGCAATTATTGAGACTCACGAAGGCAAAATCGTGGTTTCGCTCGATTTCAAGTCCGCACCCAACACGGTTGCCAATTTTGTCGATCTCGCAAACAAGGGCTTTTACAACGGCCTCACGTTCCATCGCGTGATTCCCGGATTCATGATCCAGGGCGGCGATCCCGAAGGTAACGGCAAGGGCGGCCCCGGTTATACGATCGATGACGAAATCAGTTCTTTGAAGCACGAAGCCGGCGTTATCTCGATGGCCAACCGTGGCCCGAATACGAACGGTTCGCAGTTCTTTATCACGCAGACGCCGCAGCACCACCTCGATGGCAAGCACACGGTGTTCGGTAAGGTTCTCGAAGGCGAAGATGTCGTTTGCCGTATTGAACCCAATGATAAAATTATTAACATCACTATCGTGGAAAAGAAGTAATCTATGAGTTCTAAGAAAGTATCGTCCAAGGCTCCGGCAAAGAAACCCGCAGCAAAGCCTGCCAAGAAGGCCGCTCCGGCAAAGCCCGCCAAGGCCCCTGCTAAAGCTGTGAAGAAGGCTGCTCCGGCAAAGCCAGCAAAGGCCCCTGCCAAGAAGGCTGCTCCGGCAAAACCGGCTCCGAAGGCTCCGGCCAAGAAGGCCGCTCCGGCAAAACCGGCTCCGAAGGCTCCTGCCAAGAAGGCCGCTCCGGCAAAACCGGCTCCGAAGGCTCCGGCCAAGAAGGCTGCTCCGGCAAAGCCCGCTCCGAAGGCGAAGGACTCTAAGAAGACTGCTCCGGCAAAACCGGCTCCGAAGGCTCCGGCCAAGAAGGCCGCTCCGGTTAAGCCCGCTCCGAAGGCCGCTCCGGCTAAGGCTGCAAAGCCCGCTGCTCCGGCAAAGCCTGCCAAGGTTCAGCCCAAGCAGGTCGAAAAGCTCGAAGTAAAGCCTGAAGTCAAGGCCGACAAGGCTCCGAAGGCTGGCAAGGCGAAGAACACCAAGCCGGTCGAAACGGCCGAACCCGTTGATCAGCCGGCTGAAACTCCGGTTGTCGAAAAGAAGTCCAAGAACGCTCCGGACTACGCCTACGCCGTGCTCCTGCAGGGTGTGAAGCGTCTTTCGAAGACTATCATGTTCGTGAAGGTCGACGAATCCGAAGACCGCTCCAACAAGAAGAAGATGTCCAGCGATGTCAAGAACCTTGACATGAAGCCGACCTCTGCAATCCGCCACAAGTCGTCCCTCGCCGAAGAAACGCAGGAAGAACTGACGGAACGCATTCTCAAGGAACTCGAAGAACAGAACAAGATGTTCGAACGCGAAGCCGCCACGCAGATGTGCACGCGCTGCAACCGCAACCTCGTGTCTCCGGAATTCTGGGTCGACAAGCATCTCGGCTTCTGCGAAGAATGCGCCGCCATCCTCAAGCTCGGTCAGTCCAAGGAAGCCCGCAAGGTGGAATACCAGCTCGGTGCCATGGACGGAGACTCTCTGGATGAAGAAGATGATGATATTATCGGACCGGACGCAGACGACCTGAAGGAAGCTGAAGAAGATCTCGCCGAAATGGAAGATTAATCCTTTTCGGACAAAGTCAGAAATTAAAAATCCGCTCCCGGTTCAACCGAGGGCGGATTTCTTTTATAAGCGAGTTTGTGAAGACGATGCGTCGCGGGCGGCGCAGTCTATAATTAGTTCACCTTGCGCATCACGCCGATGAGCTTGCCAGCGATGGAGAAGTGCTTGTCCTTCTTGACGATGATCGGGCGGTAGCGCGGGTTGGCCGGGCGCAGTTCGATATGGTCTGCGGCGGGGTGGTAATACTTGACGGTGGCTTCGTTGTCGACCTGGGCCACGATGATTTCGCCGCGGTCAGCCGTCTTCTGCTGGCGAGCGAAAATCAAGTCGCCGTCGAGAATGCCGGCGTTGATCATGGAGTCGCCCTTGACGCGGAGCGCAAAGACGTCAGAACGGCAAGCGAGGAAGTCGCGGTCGATGGTGACGGTGCCTTCGAGGTTCTGCACGGCGAGAATCGGCGTACCGGCAGCGACGCGGCCCACGATAGGAATTTCAATGGTGTTTGCCGGAGCTTCCGAAGCTTCAGAATTGCCGCTGTCGACTACTTCGATGCCGCGGCTGAGTCTGGGGGAGCGGTTGATATAGCCCTTCTTGATGAGGGCGGCGAGAATGGAACGGACGCCGTTCGTCGAAGAAATCTCGAAATGGTTGCCGATTTCGCGGACCGTAGGCGGCATGCGATTTTCCTTGGAATACTTCTTGATGTATTCCAGGATTTCTTCTTGACGGGTGGTTAGCTCCTTGCGTTTGCTGTTGTTTTCCATGTATAAACCTCGCTTTAATAAATTACATATACAAATATAATGCACAATTGGGCAATTGTCAATAGGTTCACTGCACAAAATTTCATTATTTTACAAGGCTCCGTCAAGCCAATCCGTATAAAAAGTAGGCGCTAGCAAACTGTTCTCGATTTGTCAGCCCCTAGAAAACTGCATTTTTACTTCAAAATCGCCATATTTAGGTAGTTTTTAGGTTTCGGCGCCGCAGCATAACCACAGCCAAAAAATAGCCATACGACCAGACTTGACAGAGCCTTGGCACAAACTGCTACTCTAGAAACCGCATCGGAGCTATCCCCCGCTGACAAAGCATTAAATACACCTATTTGATTGCGCAAGAAAAATACTTCTTGAAGACAAACGAATCAAATGCCAGCCCTTGGTTTGAAGTCGGTACCAAGATTTCTATTCCGATTCAAGACAAATACAAATCCATCAACTTGGTGGATTACGATTTAAGGCCTTCTGTCGATGTCGCGTTCCTTATCGGCGGTACAGCCATTGTAAACAAGTATTTATCGATAACAGGCCATCTTGAAATACAGACTCAAGACGTCTATGACAACGAACTGTTTGTCGGCGTTACAGATATCATGTGTCTAGCTTATAGAATCGGCGTACTCTTTACACCTTTTTAATCATTAGAGCCCCTAGTCCAAAATCCTGTTTAAAAAAAATAACACCCTTTGCCGGGTGTTTTTTTATAGTTTGGAAATATGATTAGGAAAATCTTTCTTGCAAGCGCTCTCGTGGCAAGTACAGCTTTTGCCTCATGGGACCTATTCCCCGTTCTTGGTAATCATAAAGGTCAAGCCAAGGTTGCCGCCGACTTACAAACATACGAATATACCCGCCATGATTTCGGCATATTGGAAACCGCAGCCAGCGCCCGATACACCGTTATTCCGAAGCTAGAGCTTGCACTCGGTGTACCGTACCGTATCATGACCCAAGACAACGGAAACGAACAAGATATGGACGGCCTCGGAAACATCGGATTGTCGGCACGTTACCAGTTCTTGTCTTCCATGAACGCTTTTACAGACGTGTTTATTCCCGTTGGCGATGATTCCTATAACGAAAAAGGGGCATGGGGATTCAACCTTGGCGCGCAATATTCCGTAGAATTCAGCCAGATGCTCAATTTCGGTTCTGAACTCGGGATCAATTTCGAAACTAAAGGCGATGACCACGAAGCGCCCGTATCGGTATTTGGCGCAGCTGAACTTGATTTTAGACTTTCGCCGCAATTTACCCCATACATCGGGACAAACCTTGCCGTAGGCATTGGTGCATTCAAGCATTACGATTTCCTGGTATCTCATGGTGGTGGCGAAGTATATATCGAGCCGTATTTTGGTGGAACATACGATATCAACCATCGTATTTCACTTGATGTCTCGGCTTCTTTTGGCAATTGGATTAATGCGGACGATAAGCCTAGCGTAATAACAACCGCTAGCTTGGCCCTCTTGTTTAATTTCTAATTAGACAAATTGAAACATCCCTACCAGAAGTGGACGCCTATGCCAAAATAAAAGCGGTTGTACCATTCTTTTTTAACCGAAGGTGTTTCTTCTGAAGGGTTATAACCAATTGTCGCAATATCTGGAGCATAATAAATTCCCATATAGCGGAATTTAAGGGTCATGTATTCTGCGCCATGAAATTCGCCGGGCGTTTTTGACATCCAAAAACGGAAATCCGCTTGTATGCCTGCAGTATAGAGGTCGTACCCACCCGCAAACGGCTGAACCTTCAGCCACTTATTTTCATATACATCTATGCCGGCTGTAATAAAAAATGCGTCAGAAAATTCTCCTCCCACAAACATAGATGGAGTCACAATGAGCCGCGATATCTGTACGGGAACACCAAGTAACAAACTACTTTCGCTGAAACCTAATGGAAAAAATTCAAGCCCCAGGCCGCCGGTATAGAGTTTTTCTTTATAATAGTTTCGGAATTCTTTGTAACGATTTTGAGTGTCTGCGATTTCCCTAGAAACAGTTTGCAGCCACTCCGAATACTCCGATTCCGGATAGTTCTCGCAAAAGGCTTCCATTCTTATAAGCATCATTGTGGCGGCAAGCGTATCAATGTCGTTATGGAAATCAACACCTTCTTCTGATCGAATACGGATAATGTTTGCCATGCTGTCAGGGCTGATGTTCTCTGATAAGGTCTTAAGATAAATCCAGTATCCCTTATCGTACAAAATAAAATAAGGGTGCAAATCCACAAAAATGGATGCAAGATCCTTGTATTCCTGCTTTATGTTTGCCTGTGCCGCCTCGGTCATGTACCCCTTCAATTTCAAATGACGTCCTTCTTGGTCGCGCTCCGCACGATGCCAGTGATGGCGGGGGGCAATGCGGGTCTCGTTTCTTAGGTAATGGAATAGGGAATCGTTGGCGAAGGAGTATCGGACTTTTTTACGCTCTTTCATGAGCATATTCGCGAATTGCGGGACAGCCAGGTCGTAACGCCCCCGTATCAGGTTTACCTGGAGGATTTCTAGACTGTCTATCGCCGATTCCGGCACCTTTTCATACGACAATACGAGAAGGGCGCTGTCGACTTTGGCCGTATTGCCCGTCTTTAGGGCCTGCAGCAGGTCTGCGCGCGTGTTCAGCTCGCTCTGCATCTCGGCAGGGTTTACCTTTACCTTGTTGAAATCGACTTGCTCGGGACCGATGCCTTGGGCAAGCGCAAACGCTGCGAGGAGCAGGAGTGTCGATATGATTCGTGTATACGGCATCATTCTCCCAAAATAAGAAGATTTGAAAGGAATGGGTGGGCAATTAGCAATATTCCCGATAAAGTAGCCGAAAAAGGTTATTAGAACAACAAAAATGACTTGACAGAGCCATTTTACAAGGCTCCGTCACGCTTTTTCGTACAAAAAGCCCTTTTGAACAAAAAAAATTATATATTTTCCCAAAAAAGTGATTTTGTCTTTAATGAAGTTCAGGGGGGCTTTCATGAAAAATACACTTAAATATTTTTTGGGGGTATTTCTCCTATTTTCTGTTTGCGCATGGAGTAGGGCATCTGATATCCTCATCGTCGTTGACGACGAAATGATAAAAGACAAAGAAATCAAGGATGCCATAGACACCTATACAGATGACATCTGGAATACTTATCAAGTAAATGCCTCTGTCATATCTTTCAAATCCCAGAAGAACGGCGGGAAAGCCACCGACCTAAAAGAAATACTCGTAAGCAAGAAGGATTCTATCACGGGCGCCATCTTTGTTGGAGACATTCCGCGCGCTCAATTTGAATTTTACCAGAAAACAGAATATGGATTCCGATACCAACGTTGGGTAACAGACTTTTACTTCATGGACCTTGACGGTATTTGGAAAGACACGGCTGCCGGAGGCCCCGAAGCCTATGGCGGAAAGTTGTTTGAAACCACCACGACAACGTTAAACTTTGATGTACGCGATGGTTCTCCGATACCAGGGAAAGTACCGGCGGATAGTTTTTCAATTGCATATTCCGGATACATCAAATCTCCAGTCACCGCACTTTGTTCCCTGCAACTTACCACGGACAACGACAGACGCCTTTGGATTAACGATTCCCTGCTCATTGACGCATGGTTCAACAACTGGGACATTCCCTATTACAGCGCTTTTCAATTCAAGAAAGACAGTCTCTACAAATTCAAACTAAACTATGCAGAGGAATATGGCGCCGCTTATCTTACACTAAAATGGAAATGCGGGAATAATGCCTCCTATACACCGATCCCTGATTCCGTTTGGCGTCAAAATGACAAGAGCACACGCGGTCTCAACCAAACCTATTACGGAAATATTTTCATGAAAGATTCGCTCCCCGAAGAAGACATAAAGCACCTTTGGATTTCTGGAAAATCCAATGGAGTTTTTGACGGGCACTATTCCAAAAGTGGCGCAGTTTCTGATTCCTTTGAAATATGGGTTTCTCGAATTGACCCCAACACGGCAGGTTTCTACGGTAACCCAAAAACACTTTTATTGAACTATTTCGAGAAAATCCACAACTACTATCTCGGTTTGTTCAAGAAAGCTACGCGTAGTGCCATGTTCCTAACTGAGGAAGGAGGCTTAAACAATCCTCTAGACCAAAAATTCGTTGATGGTTTGAGTCTTCTTTATTCCCCAGACTCCCTTGATAAGTCCATCGCTGACGGGCAGGAATATCTAGACAACATAAAATCAGATAAGTATGATTGGGCCCTTTATGGTGGGCACGGAGGCCAGACTGGCCTTGGAAACGGGCTGGATATAACACGAGTGGAAAGAAACATGTGTGTGTCACCGAGATTCTTCCACTTTGCCTGCTGTGGTCCACTTACCTGCTATGATTTCTACGGCAACGCCAATAGTGCCTCTGTTGGAAGCGAGCATATCTTTAACACGATTAACGGCGGTTTTGTAAGTATCGGTTCGTCCAAAACCAGTGGAAGCGACCAAATGGATGGTTTCATGTACTACGCCTTTGAGCACAAGTTCATTGGCGAATCGTTCCGGGAATGGGTAAACGAAAGGGTAAAAAGGAACCAGTACGGTCACAAGGAAGACCTTTACGATTGGTTCTATGGAGAATCGATTATCGGAGATCCGATGCAAAAACTGGCAGTGCCAGAACAAACAACGACTCGCATCCATAAAGTCAAAGCACAACGGATGCCGCAAAAAAACGGCAAGCTGTACGACCTTTTGGGAAGAATCAAAGGCTTTTTCAACATCCAGTAATCAATATTGGGTGGCGATTGACGTTTGTGGTGCGCTTTTTTAATTTTTTTATATGGAAAAGAAAAAAGAATACACCGCTCCCAAGATGAGCATTCACGAACTTGAATCACAAGCAGTTCTTTTGCAACCGACTCAACCGGACGCGGGCGAGATTTCCAATACCGAATTCGATTAATTAGGTTGTCTAGTTTTTATAGAATTTAAAGTCCCTTGATTTGGTCAAGGGACTTATTTTGTTTGGGTTAGGCGGCGATTTTGTCTGATATTTTGCTGATAAAATATTTTTTACAAATAACGTATCTTATTGTCTATAAATGACTTTTGTATTTCGTTGTTTGTAATTTGTGTGTTTAAATTGACAAAAAGAACAGATATTTGTAACTTTCGCCGCATGTTTGTGATTTTTGTCACATCTTTTTGGCGGTTAGTTGTCTCTGCATTACGGGGGAGAACTGTCACTTTTTTGGCAAAAATCGCAATAAAAAACACTCCACACCAAAAAATAAAGAAGGATTAGCATGAAAAAGGGTTTTCATGTGTTATTTGTATTTGTTCTGCTAGCGCTTTTGATTTCATCGGCGTGGGCAAGTGATGTTTCTGTTACTGCAAATGGAACTGGTGTCAATGTTCCTTGTTCGGGCAGGTCAACGGTTTACATTAATACGAATGTGAGTTACATCTATGTCTATGATGATGGAGGTCCTAGCGCAAACTATAGCAACAGCTGTAGTGGTTATTTGTCTATTACAGCTCCTTACGGTAAAGCTCTTAAGGTTGAACCATACAATGATATGGTTATTGAGAATAATCGCGACACACTGCGAATCCTCAATTCAGAATTTATGCGCACAGATTGGAGTGGTTATTATCTTGAGAGTATGCTTGAAACGCGCTCCTCGGGTAGTTTTGATCCGCTCTATACTACAGGAACGCATATGGCTATTCAATTTGCCACAGATGGAAGTATCACGAATAGCGGGTTTGTTCTTAAAGTCTCTGTGGTTTCGCTTTATACGGTAAGTCTGTCTTCGTCTTCAATGCATATTTGGGATCCGTATCTTATTAATAGTGTACGTGTTGGCTATGATGACTATAACGATTTTGCTGCAGGTGCCAAGGTTTCTCTTTATGATGGGTCGGGTTCTAGCCCTTTCTTGACGTCACTCAAGATAAAGGATGCTAGTGGAAATTTGTTGCCCTTTAAGGAGGTTAAGAAGATTGGTGATGGCTATGGTGGCGACTCGTTGCAATTTACGATGCCTTCGAGTAATGTCACGGTTACGCCGACTTATACTTCTTTAAGTAATCTTTCTTCAGTCGATATGTTGTGCAGAACGGCAACTTTGAATATTCCAAGCAACATAAGCTCTTTTAAAATTTATGACAATGGCGGTTCTTCAGAAAACTATACAAATAACTGCGATGCTTATTTGACTTTGAACGCTCCTAAAGGGTATAAAATAAACTTGTCTGGCTCAATGGTTACCGAACATGTTGCAGATTTTTTGAGAGTTTATGAGGGAGCTGGGACAAGTGGAACGAAACTAGCTGATCTTACAAGCGCTACAACAGGAAGCTTGTATAATTTTGGGACTGTTTCTAGCAACGGGAATGTAATGACACTTTATTTCCGTACGGATGCTTCCCAAATATATTCTGGATTGAATCTAACGGCATCGCTTGTCGCTCAATCATTTAGCATATCCAAGGCTTCATATTCTAATGGAACGGTGACTGTCGCATCTTCTGCTAAAACAGGTTCTTCAGTTACCATTACGGCAACCCCTAATAGTGGTTATGCCGTCAAAAGCATGACTGCAACTACTGCGTCTGGAACAAACGTGTCTGTTACAAAGAGCTCTGGCAATACATGGACATTTACGATGCCGGGTGAAAATGTGACGATAAAGCCGGTATTTGCGAAGGATACTTATACCATTACTTATATAACAGCTACGGGCGGAAGTGCTTCGGGTGTATCTTCTGCGAAGGCGGGGAATACAGTTTCTGTGACAGCAACCCCTTCGAACAGTTCCTATCTTTTAAAGGATATTAACGTTGTTTCTTCTGAAAACATGACTGTGGATGTAACAAGTGTGAAATGGTATAATAATACATCTACTTTTATCATGCCATTTAGTGATGTGACCGTTACGCCAGTATTTACCAATAACTTAACTGCTGATGGCGGCCTCTACATCGATATGCCGAAGACGGGTACGGTAAATGCGAGCATCCCTGCCGGTGTCAAGTCGTTCA